>NZ_LZPJ01000007.1:0-19126 GCF_001729365.1 Acinetobacter sp. YK3 | reverse complement strand
GACGGTTAGGGGTGTTTTTTTTGTGCGCGTTAAAAATAAGATCGGAAGCTTTATTCTTGATTCAGTTCTTTCAAAATAGCTTCATTAAACTGCGGGATATCATCTGGACATCGTGAGGTGATAAGAGGCCAGTCATTGGTATTACAACGATGTACGACTTCATTTACCCAGTGTGCACCTGCATTTTCTAGATCTAAACGGATACTTTTATAGGAAGTCAGATTTTTATCCTTAATCCGTTCTGCATTTATCAGTGCCCAAGGCGCATGGCAGATTGCAGCAATAGGTTTCTTCTGATCAGTGAAATATTGAATGATGGCATGCGCGTTTTCATTTAGGCGCAATGTATCGGCATTTACCGTACCACCTGGAATAATCAAAATATCGTAGTCTTCTACAGAAACCTGATCTAAAGAGGCTTGTGGGGAGTAACTTGGCCCTAATGCCTTATCACTTTTCACCGTTTGCACAGCGTCAAATGTTTCTGCGGCATGGATGACTTCAATGCCTTTTCCTTTTAAAAACTCAAGTGGTTGAATCAGTTCATCATGTTCGACACCTACATTTGATGTGATGATTAATGCTTTTTTAACCATTGTTACGACCTCAAAATCATTTTTATTTTAGGGTAACAAGCTAAAAACATGAAAAATGTAGGGCTTTCTGGGGCAGATTGTATCTTGTGGGATACGATGTCAAGTTCTGTTACATGCTTTAAATAGGCAAAAAAGAAGCCCCATCATCCTGACGGGGCTTCTTCGTATTCAGCTTATGTCGTTAATATCCTATTAACGACCACTTCCTGTGTGTCTTATTATTCTCAATGAGACTTCCTGTCTCTCTATGCTTTGTATATTAAAGATAAAGCAGAGTAGAGAATAGAGGTGAATGTAGCTTGTCTATGTACGCTTAGGCTTACATCTACACAACATTATATTTCTGTAATTTGCTGATAAGTGCTGCCAAGCCTTTGACTTCAAACTCATTGGCTTCAAACGTTTCTTCTTTATTACGTTTAAAAATATCACGGATTTCAAGAACAGCATTGCTGTCAACCAAGCCGATATAGGTCGCGACCTGACGGAGTTGATCAATTGAGCGAGAGCCATTGGTGGCACCGTAGCCTACGTAAGCAGCAGGCTTGCCTTGCCATTCCTTAGCCACGTAATCCAATGCATTTTTGAGTGCTGGGCTGTAGCCATGATTATATTCAGGACTAATAAAGATAAATGCATCGGCTGCCGCAATTTTATCAGCCCATTGTTGTTGCTTCGGTTGGTCATAAACACCTGTCGCTGGCGGATGAGCGCCTGCAAATATCGGTAATGCCCATTCTTTCAGATCGACAATTTCTGTTTGAATATCAGCGAATGAAAGTTCATTAATGGCTTGGTTGACCCAATTAGCGATTTTAATTGCAGTTCGGCCTTCACGGATGCTACCGACGATAATATAAATGAGCATATTTGTATTCCTATGTATTATTGCTTTGAATCAAAATGAATGTCTTTTAATGATCTTATACTTTTATTCAGGGTTAAAAAAAGCTCTCATTTGAGAGCTTTTATGTTACATCAATTTAATGCCTTGCTGTCCAGCAGGGGTGACCTTAAAGATTTCCACTTCAAAGGTAATATTTTTGCCTGCCAGTGGATGATTAAAATCGATTTCAGTGGTGTCATCATTGACCGATTTTACAATTCCAAATAAGGTTGCTTTGGCCTTATCTTCGAACTCAATCATATGACCAACGATTGGACGTTGTTCAAACTTAACTGTATCGAAGATCTGGATATTTTCAGCATTCCAAGGCCCAAAAGCATCTTCAGGTGGTAAATGTACAGTACGACGATCGCCTGCACGTAAACCAAATAAAGCCTTTTCAAAGCCTGGTAACAGATTACCATCGCCAATGACCAGACTTACTGGTTCTTCACGACTACGCGTATTATCAATTTCTACACCATTTTCGATTGAAACCGAAAAGTGTAAGTCGACTTTTGAGCCGTCCTGAATACGAATTTCTTCGTTTGGGTGGATAATTTCGTTCATCTTATACATCCGCATTTTGGTTGCGTTTCTTCTCTAAGAAGAAAGTATCGATCAGCAGCAAGATCGTTCCCAATGTAATGGCACTATCTGCAAGGTTAAATGCTGGAAAATGGCTGTTCTGGTAATAGACATGGATAAAATCGACCACATAACCCAAGCTGACACGGTCAATCAGGTTGCCAATTGCTCCACCGAGAATCAACGCAATCGCCATAGGCAAAACGATCATTTTCTTTGGCATGCGCATGAGCCAGAACACAAAAATAACCGACACAATGCCTGCTAGAGACGTAAAAAGATAACGTTGCCAGCCACCCGCATCAGATAAAAAGCTAAATGCTGCGCCATGATTGTGAAGTAATGTCCAGTTTAAAAAAGGCAGAACTGGAACAGGATCAGCATAATTTAAATGCGAACTTGCAATCCATTTGGTCCATTGATCCAGCACAATGGCAAGGACAGAAAGTCCAAGCCACATTAAGTTGTGCGGGTAAAACTGGAATAAGCCTTTTTTTGCGGGGCTTGTTTGCACAGAATTATGCATATTTTCTCACTTCGCCACTGCCAGTGACATTGATAATACAACGAGCGCATAAACCAGCATGACCAACGTGTGTATTTACATCTGGCAGCACATGCCAGCAGCGTACACATTTTTCACCATCCGCAGCTGAAACCTGAACACGTAACCCTGCAAGGTCAGTGCTTTCACCTTGTTCAGCATAAGGATGCACAATGACTTGAGAGGTGATCAAGACAAAGCGTAATTCATCAGCCAATTGGTTCAACAATTTCTGTAATGCTTCATCTGCCCAAAGTTCAACTTTTGCAGATAAGTTACTACCAATCAGTTTAGCGTTACGTGCTGCTTCAATCTGTTTATTTACTGCTGATTTTACGCTAATCAATGTTTGCCAATCTGCTTCAGACAGTAAGTTTGCTGTTGATGCCGTTGGAATGTCATACCATTCAGCAGTAAACACATATTTTTCAGTTTGTTCTGGAATTAATGGCCATGCTTCTTGCGCTGTAAAGCTAAGAATTGGTGCCATCCAGCGAACAAAGGCTTGAACGATATGATACAGCGCTGTTTGCGCAGAATGACGTGCTTGTGAATCTGCCTTGGTGGTGTATTGACGATCTTTGATGATATCGAGATAGAAACCACCTAAATCATTGATACAGAAGTTGGTGAGGGCATTGGTCACAATATGGAAGTTCATCTCTTCATAGGCTTGCTGAATGGTTTTTTGAACCTCAGCAGCACGTTGAAGGATGTATTGATCCAATGCAATCAACTGGTCCACTGGCAGCGCATCTGTTGATGGTTTGAAGCCATTCAGGTTGGCTAGCAAGAATCGTAAGGTATTACGGATACGACGGTAACCATCTGAAGCACGGCTAAAGATTTCTTTACCAGCCGTCATTTCATAACGGTAGTCCGCAGAAGCGATCCAGAAGCGTAAACCATCTGCACCCATATCTTTAATAATGTCTTGTGGGGTAATGATATTACCTAATGATTTAGACATTTTACGGCCTTTCTCATCGACCACGAAACCGTGGGTGAGCAAGCCTTTATATGGCGCACGTTCATTGATTGCAATTGATGTCAGCAATGAAGACTGGAACCAGCCACGGTGTTGATCTGAACCTTCAAGATACAAGTCAGCAGGATCTTGCAGGTCTTCACGTTCACGTAGCACAGCATAGTGTGTTGTGCCAGAGTCAAACCAAACATCAAGCGTGTCACGGATTGCATTGTAGTTCTCGGCATCTGCACCAATGAAGTCACTTGCTTCACGGTTATACCAGCCATCGATCCCTTCTTGCTCGATCAGCTTAGCCACTTCTTCAATCAGTTCAGGCGTGCGAGGATGCAATTCATTGGTATCTTTATGAACGAAGAACGGGATTGGCACACCCCATGTACGTTGACGTGAGATACACCAGTCAGGACGACCTTCAATCATGGACTGAATACGGCTTTGACCCCAATCAGGCACAAATTCGATGTCATTTTCAATCGCGTTTAATGCATTTTGGCGTAGACCATTGGCATCCATGCTGATAAACCATTGTGGTGTCGCACGGAAGATAATTGGTGTTTTGTGACGCCAGCAATGCGGATAGCTATGTTTGATTGGCTGATGCGCCCATAAACGTCCTACTGCACCCAATGCTTCAATGATTTGTGGGTTGGCTTTATAGATGTGCTCACCTGCAAAAATTGGCGCAGTTGGTAAATAAACACCATTGCCGCCTACAGGATTTTCAACTTTCAATTGATAGAGCAAGCCAACTTTATAGTCGTCTACACCGTGGCCTGGAGCGGTATGTACTGCACCTGTACCACTGGTTGCAATCACGTGCTCGCCTAAAATCACAGGCACTTGACGATCAGTTAAAAGCGGATGTTGCAGGAGAAGATTTTCGATTGCAGCACCTTTGAAATCAGCAAGTACAACTGGATTTTCAAGCTTATAACGCTCGATTGCTGATTCAACCAGATCTTTGGCAAGAATAAAGTTTTGCGTACCACGGTCAGTTGTAACCTGTACCAGTTGATAGTCGATTTCAGCATGCAATGCTACGGCTTGGTTTGCAGGCAAAGTCCACGGTGTCGTGGTCCAGATCACGATATCAGTGGCATCTTTAACCTCGACATTCAAACGTGTGCTGAGATCTTTCAGATCAACCACGGTGAAGCCGACATCAATGGCATCTGATTTTTTATCTTCGTATTCAACTTCAGCTTCAGCCAGAGAAGAACCACAGTCCATACACCAGTTTACTGGTTTTAAACCCGGCTCAATATGACCTGCTTTAGCAATAGCACCGAGTGCACGTACGATATCTGCTTCTTGTTTGAAGTTCATGGTGAGGTATGGATTGTCCCAGTCACCAAACACGCCCATACGTACAAAGTCTTTTTTCTGTAATTCGACTTGAGTGTATGCATATTCACGGCATGCTTTACGGAAAGTTGATGCATCAACTTTGACGCCAACTTTACCGACTTTTTCTTCGACTTTAAGTTCGATTGGCAAACCGTGACAGTCCCAACCTGGCACATATGGTGCGTCAAAGCCATCTAAAACGCGGCTTTTGATAATGATGTCTTTTAAGACTTTATTAACAGCATGACCTAAATGGATTTGACCATTGGCATACGGAGGGCCGTCATGAAGTACATATTTTTTCTTGCCAATACGCGATGCACGAATCTGCTGATAAATGTTGTCGGCATACCACTCTTCTAACCATTTGGCTTCACGCACAGCCAAGTTTGCCTTCATGGCAAATTCAGTCGCTGGCAAATTGAGTGTGGCTTTATAATCCACTGCATTTTCAGGAGTTTGCTTATCGCTCATGCAAGTTTTCTTCCAGTTTGATCAGTTTGTAAACTGACATGTATTACAAATGAAAATTAAATTTAAAAAGGAAATTCTGGTGTGCTGCTACGATAATCTCGTAACTTTTGCACATCATCATTAATTCCGGCTTTGAGGGCTTCAAGCGAAGGGTAATTCAGCTCACCATGTAAATAGTGAAGGAAGGTTACCCGCATCAATAAGCCATACAGATTAGCAGAAACATCGGGGAAATGTACCTCTAATCGCCATTCAGGTTGGACTTGTTTGATGGCTGGGCGTGTCCCCACATGACCTGCACCAAATAAACTGTTGGCTTGATAGCCAGAGATGCCATTAAGAGCAGGATCTGCATGTTTTATTTTTGCCGTAAGAGAGGCATCTTCACACACCACATCGACCGCATAAATCCCGTTTAAGCATGGTTTATGGCGGTTTAAACGGACATTAATCGTTGGAAAATCAAGGGTGCGACCAATTTGATCGCCATACTGGACACGGCCAGTGATGCTATACGGGCGACCTAGTAATTTTGCAGCTAAAGCCAGATCACCTGCTTGTAGGACCTGACGAATACGGGTTGAACTCACCCGTTCACCATTCAAGGCGATGGTATTTAAATTGGTAACATCAAAGCCATAGTTGCGTAGAAATTCGCTGTTACCTTGACGATCTTTACCAAAATGGAAGTCATCTCCAAGAACGAGACTTTGTGCATTGAGTTTTAATTTGAGTAAATCTGCAAATTCAGTGGCATTTAAGCTTCTGAAATATTGATCGAACTTCGCGACCGCAATGTAATCAACACCAAGCTCAGTTAAATATTCTACTTTTTCACGTAATGAGCTAATACGTGGCGGAGCATCATAACCTTTAAAAAATTCAAGCGGTTGCGGCTCAAAAATCATCACCAATGTTTTTAAGCCTTGAGCAGAAGCCAACGTTTTGAGTTGAGCAATCATCGCTTGATGGCCGAGATGGACACCATCAAAATTGCCGATCGTTACCGCAGTCGGAGGTAACTGAAAATCTGGCGATAATGCGTTGAGACGAAGCAACTTCATGGGCGTTAAATACAGTGATTTTTGCAAAGGCTATATATTGCCATATTCTCAGCGTTTCGTCTTGTTGTTGTGTTTTTACACAGAAAAATTTCAGGATTTAGAAGTTTTATATCAATAAAATTGATTCATTAAATAAAAATAAATCAATTTTTCTTATTTAAGAACTCAACTAAAATCGCTTTATAGTTGCTTTACATAGAGATCGAGATGAAAAAGCCGTTTTATCAGCTGGAACAGACGAAAGATGTGATTCGTCATTTTACCCCGAACTGGTTTACTGCCACCATGGGCACAGGTGTTGTGGCCATGATTTTAACACAGCTTCCTTTTGCTTCGTCTATTATGTTCACACTTGCGACTAAATTGTGGCAATTCAATATTCTGTTATTTACGACCTTTACTGTGCTGTATGCCTTGCGCTGGCTATTGTTTCCACATGAAGCGAAACAGATTTTTAGCCATCCCAATATGAGTCTGTTTTTGGGTGCGATACCCATGGGTTTAGCAACAATTGCCAATGGTTTTCTCAGTTTCGGAACACATTTATATGGTGATATTGCTATACAGATTGCGACTTACCTTTGGTACATTGATGTAATTCTTGCCGTTGTAATCGCTTGGGTGGTGCCATTTTGCATGTTTAGCTGTCAGGACCATCAATTACAACGCATGACCGCCGTGTGGCTGCTGCCGATTGTGGCATGTGAAGTTGCTGCCAGCTCAGCAGGTCTGTTGTTGCAACATTTAGCAGCCGATCAACATGCCTTGACGATTTTGATTACAGGGTATGTGTTGTGGGGAATTTCTGTGTTACCTGCATTTGCAATCTTAACCATCCTGATGTTACGTCTTGCTTTGCATCAATTGCCCGAGAAAGAAGTCGCGATTTCTAGCTGGTTATGCTTGGGCCCGATTGGGACAGGGGCATTAGCGTTATTATTACTCGGCGAGCAGGCACCACGGATCATGCAAGCGATGGGATTCGAAAGCTTGGCTACCTTGTTGCCTGCTTTGGGAATCGTGGCGAGCTTGGTGTTATTAGGCTTTGGTGTGTGGTGGTTCGGTATTGCGATTTTGACCACACTGCGCCATGCCCGCACAGGAATTCCCTTTAACTTGGGTTGGTGGGGACTCACTTTCCCGTTCGGCGTATTTATTCTGGCAATTTTTAATCTGGCGCATCAACTACACATCGGTTTCTTACAGTATACGGCTGTGGTTTTAAGTCTGTTGTTGGTTGGGTTATGGGCATTGGTCATGAAGAAAACAGTGGCAGGGGCGTATAGCGGTCAGTTATTTTTCTCTCCTTGTTTAGTCGCCTTACAGCAGAAGATGCAATAATATTTAAGGTGTGCCTGAGCACACCTTTTTGTGTCTCTTTTTTTATTTGAGCGAGTCTTTATATGAATGCTGATATTGCCCTGATTATGGCGTTGCCAAATGAATCTAAAGGCTTGTTTGAACAAGCTGGTATTGACGTTCATTACAGTGGAATTGGCAAAATTAATGCAGCATTCAAAGCATTTGAGGTGATTCAAAAGACGGGCTGTAAAACTCTCATAAATTTAGGCAGTGCTGGAAGTTCTCACTTTGATGCGCATAGTCTGGTTGAAGTCACGACTTTTGTGCAGCGTGATATGGATGTTTCACCCTTAGGTTTTGCAGTCGGAGTCACACCAATGGATGACGAAATTCCTGCGGAAATCCATACCCAGCCCCATTTTGAGCTTTTGCCTAAAGGAGTTTGTGGCACGGGTGATTCGTTTGAAACTGGTTTGCCCAAAGTGAGCTGTAATCTGGTGGATATGGAAGGCTATGCCTTAGCTAAAGTGTGCCAAAAGCTTGGGGTGCGTTTAATTTCAGTGAAATATATTACTGATGGTGCCAATGATACGGCTCATCTGGATTGGGAAGAGAATCTATTACTGGGTGCGCAAAAATTATTGGCGTTATATCAGGCGCATTTTTAAGTGCAACGATCTAATGCTGTAGTGTGCATGGGTTGAATTTTGTGTTGGTAGATTATTGAAATTAAAATATTATTTTGTGTGGAATTCGCATAACGGTCATTATATTAAATGGACAGTGATTTTATGGAAAGCAAATGCCTAAGATCATTAATGAATGAAGGCCATACATCTTCTGGTACTGAGTTATAAATACCATCTAAAATTAAATAAAGTTCATCGTCATAATGATCTATCAAGCTATATAAATCTTCATCTTCAGCAATTTTTGAGAGTTCAAGCAACATCCTAAAGATACTTCTGATTAATTCTTCTGAATATTCAATAGTTGGCGGTGGTTCAATATATTTTCTTAAGGCTTCTCTAAAAAAAATTTTCTTTAAAGTAGAGGGTAAGTTCAACCATTCAAATTTAATGTTATAAAAATAATCTAAAACTTGTTTTTCTTTAGAAAAAAAACTTATTTCCAAAGCTTCCGAATCTGTAATATTTTGCTCTATTCTATTTATAGCCCAATCTTGAATATCTTTAGCCGATTTTAGATTTAATATTAATTCTAATTTGAACTGAAACTTATCTATGTCATTCATTTTTTGTTCACTTTTCCTAAAATTAACATAATACGCCTTATACGAAATACTTGAACTTTTCCTTTTATCTCAATACTTTAAAGTAAGTCATTCTAGGGTTTAGTGCACTAGAATGGCTTTTTCGTGATCTTTCACGTTCCACGAAAGTTTCTTAATCAATATTCCACATTTTTGATTAGCTCAGTTGAATAACCACCTTAACCATTTGGCAAGAAAAAAAGCGACTAACACCGTCGCTTTTTTCGTTTATTTCAATCGCTAAAACAAGGCTTGGGAAGAAAACTTAACGGGGCAATACGCCGTATAACATCACATGCACAGTATGTTCGATTGTGCGTTGGAACATGCTACGGTTACGTAAGGTTTTCCCTGTTACCATTTCAATCTGGGTTGAGAAGTCCGCATAATTCTGTGTAATGGCCCAGATATTCAGAATTAAAAGTTCTGGATCAATATCTGCTGATAATTTGCCTTGTTCTTGCCATGTTTGAATGACTTTAGCTTTACGTTTAAACAGCTTTTTCAAAGGGCCTTTTAAGATTGGCAGAATATGTGGTGCACCTTGAATGATCTCAAGTGCAAATAAACGTGAGGCTTTAGGCTGGTCACGTGAGCTTTCGATTTTTTGAATTAAATAATGCGTGAGTGCTTCTGTGGGTTCAAGTTCTGACTCCAACGTCTGTAAAGGCGCCAGCCATTTTTGCAGAACGGTGGTGAGCACTTCGACATACAGTGACTCTTTATTTTCATAGTAGTAGAAAATATTGGATTTATGCATATTTGCCAGCTGTGCAATCTCATCCAGACTTGCGCCACTAAACCCATAGACGGAAAAAACATCTAGGGCAGCATTCAGCAGTTGATTGCGCTTTTGTGTACTTTTTTTCTGTTCCATCTGCGAGCTTGATTCAAAAAATGTCATTGACATTGTAAGATAAATTGTCGGATTTGTGCACAGTAACACAATTTTTTTATCGAAAAAAATATACTTTTCAGGCCAATGTTGGGGATGTATTTGATAATTATTGAAATCTAAAAACGGCCATACATATTTTGTAAATAATTCATATGCTGGTCGTCAATTTGAATTGGTATTTTTGATGATTTGACGCCTTTTTTAGAAAAAAATAATGCGGTTTTAGGTCGCTAAAACCGCATCAAGGACTTGCTGTTCGAGTTGTGCAAAAGCAATACTCTTTTTACGTGGACGGGGCAAATTCACCTGAAAACTATGTGCGATATGACCTTGATCTAAAAGAATAATTCGATCAGCCAACTGGACTGCTTCACTCACATCATGCGTGACCAGAATTGCGGTAAAGCCTTGTTCTTTCCAGAGACGCTCAATCAGGTTTTGCATTTCCAAACGGGTCAGGGCATCTAAGGCGCCTAAAGGCTCATCCAAGAGCAAAATACGTGGTGAATGCGAGAGGGCACGCGCCAGAGCCGCACGCTGACGTTGCCCGCCTGAAAGCTGTGCAGGCCATTGCGTTGCCTTTTCTTTTAAACCGACTTTCTCCAGTAAGGTCGCAGCGAGTTGGTGCTGGTCTTTTGGTAAACCCAGTTGAACATTTTGCAGAACACTTTTCCACGGCAACAGGCGAGGATCCTGAAACATTACCCGAATGTCTGCATTGGTGATGCCTTCACGAAAATGGCGTGCAGACTGGAATTTGATTTCACCATAACTGGCTTTTTCAAGTTGGGCAATGAGACGGAGCAGGGTGCTTTTACCGCAGCCACTGCGTCCGACAACGGCAATAAATTCACCTGCCTGAATATGCAGATCAAGATCTTCGAGAACCTTGACCTCACCATAAAACTTATAAAGTTGCTCAATCAGAATATCTGCGCCATTGGCAGGTGCCTGAGCTGTTTCTGGTTCAGTGACAGGTTGAACCAGATTATTGTCATAGAAATTTAGATTTAAATTACTCATCTTTATCTCCTTTTATTTCTGGTAGCCTGCATGCCAGCGTAATAAATAACGTTCTAAACCTTGAGCCAATACATCTGCTAATTTGCCCAGCAGTGCGTAGAGTAAAATACCGACCAGAACAATATCGGTCTGTAAAAATTCGCGTGCATTCATGGTCATATAACCAATTCCTGATTGTGCAGAGATCGTTTCAGCCACAATCAAAAGTACCCAGACCAGCCCTAAAGAGAAACGTAGGCCGACTAAAATAGAAGGCATTGCACCCGGTAAAATAATTTCTTTATACAACTGCCAACGGCTTAGCCCGTAGCTTTTACCCATTTCAATCAGTTGCGGATCGACAGAACGAATGCCGTGATAGGTATTGATATAGATTGGGAAAAACACCCCCACAGCAACCAGAAACAGTTTGGCAGTTTCATCAATACCGAACCATAAAATGACCAATGGAATCAGCGCCAATGCAGGGATATTACGGATCATCTGCAAGGTGGTATCGAGCAGGGTTGAAGCAATCCGTGATGAGCCATTCAATAGGCCTAAAATCAGCCCCAAGCCCCCACCAATGAGTAAACCAAGTAGGGCACGACCAGCACTGACTTTAACATGCAGCCAAAGTTCACCACTGAGGAGTAAGTGCCAAAAAGCACTCACCACAGCAGTTGGGGCAGGTAATACCCGATTTTGTAGCAGTCCCGCGCTTGAGGCAGCTTGCCAAATTAGAATCAGTAAAATTGGAAATAACCAAGGCAATAAACTTCTGCCTATTTTTTGTGTTCCACGTGAAACATTATTGACGGAAACTTTGCTACTCATGCGGTCTCCTTAGCCAAGGTCTTAGGTTCCTTGACTTCAGGCACATAGTTATTGGCAATGATTTCACCAAATGGGCCTGTTAAATGTGGCTGCGCCAGTTTCTCTCGGGTTTTAAGCGGTAATAATGGGAACACCAGTTCAGCAAAACGAATAGATTCTTCCAGATGCGGATAGCCTGAGAAGATAAAGGTATCAATGCCTAAATCGGCATATTCCTGAATACGTGCCGCAACAGTTTCAGGATCGCCGACCAAGGCGGTTCCTGCGCCGCCGCGCACAAGCCCAATGCCTGCCCAGAGGTTAGGTGAAACTTCAAGTTGGTCTTTACGTCCGCCGTGAAGTGCAGCCATACGTTGCTGACCGACGGAATCCATTTGAGCAAATTTTTTCTGCGCCGCGGCAATGGTTGCATCATCTAGGTATTGAATCAGCTCATCCGCAGCTGCCCAAGCCTGCTCGTTGGTTTCACGGACAATCACATGTAAGCGGATACCATAATTGAGCGTACGACCTTTGGCCGCTGCTTTGGCACGTAAATGTTCAACTTTTTCTTTTACCGCAGCAGGGGGCTCGCCCCAAGTCAAATAAGTATCGACCTGTTCTGCCGCCAGTTCGGTTGCCGCTTCTGATGAGCCACCAAACCACAGCGGTGGATAAGGCTGCTGTACAGGTGGGTAGAGCAGTTTGGCGTCATCGACACTGAGGCGTTCGCCGTGGAATGTAAATGATTCACCTGTATGTGAGCGAGTCAGGATTTCACGCCAGATTTTGACGTATTCAGAGGCTGTCTGGTATCGGGTACTGTGATCTTCATATAAACCATCACCCTTTAATTCCTGTTCATCACCACCTGTTACCAGATTGAGCAAAATACGGCCATTGGAAAGACGGTCAAAGGTAGCAGCCATGCGTGCAGCAAGTGCTGGAGTGGTAATGCCGGGACGCAATGCGACGAGGAATTTAAGCTGTTTGGTGGCATCAATCAGACTGGCAGCAGTAATCCACGGATCTTCACAAGAGCGACCTGTCGGAATCAGAACCCCTGCATAACCGAGATTATCCACGGCAACGGCAATTTGTTTCATATAAGCATGATCGACCTGACGAGCACCCTTGCTGGTGCCTAGATAACGACTGTCACCATGAGTGGGAATAAACCAGAAAATATTCATGTCGATGTTCCTTATGAAAATGAAATCAATGTTTATTGGGCAGACCAGACACTATGCTGAATATCAATCTGCACAGGGATAAGCTGCTCTTGTTTAAATAAATCGGCGATTTGTTGCTGACTCTGTACGACCTCTGGTGTGAGGATGTGTACAGGTGATGGTTTTGGACGTTTGTCTAAAACACGTTGCGCTACGGGAAGGCTCAAGCCGGTACTTTGTGCGTAAATCTGTAGCGCCTGATCTTGATGTTGCACGATCCATTGATCAGCAAGGTTGATGCTTTTGATGAGCTTTGGCGCAGAATCAGGATGCTTTTTAATATAGTCAGGATTACCAATATAAAAAGAATACGTGGTTGGGAAAGCAGAGCCATCTACCAAGGTTTTGGTATGACCTTGAAGTTCGGCTGTACCTAAGTAGGGTTCCCAAATGGCCCATGCATCAACAGCCTGTTTGTTAAATGCTGCACGTGCATCGGCAGGAGGTAACCAGATAGGCTGAATGTCTTGCCAGGATAGACCCGCTTTTTGCAGGGTTTTAGCCAGCAATTCGTGTGCACTTGAGCCTTTTTGTACCGCGATACGTTTGCCCTTTAAATCTTGCAAAGTGCTGATTTTATCGTTGGCATGTACCAAAACAGCCTGTCCCGTCGGCGCAACCACTTCATAAGCCACATAGCTCAATGGTTTAGCCGCGGCCTGAGCAAAGATCGGTGGCGTATTGCCGACATAACCAAAATCAACGGCCCCGACTGCAAGTGCTTCAAGCATCTGTGGGCCAGCAGGGAATTCACGCCATTCAATTTTGGCATTTGGAAATTCTTGCTCAAATAGCTTTTGTTGTTTGGCAACCAACAAATTGAGTGAAGATTTCTGGAAACCGATCGAGAGTGTTTTTACGGCTGTATTTTCAGTTGTTGAAGTTGCTTTCTCCGTATGCTGTTCGGGTTTCTGGCAACCACTCAGCGAAAATGTAGAGATCAGCACACCCAGAACAGAAACTTTAGATAACAACTTCATGGTGATCCTCAATTATTTAACTTCGTTCTTCAATAAGGCATCTTGGATCACAAGCTGCTTTGGAATCAGTTTCTGGGCAAAAAACGCATCAGCCACATATTGCTGTTCTTTGGCGACCTTTTCAGAAATAGGTTGAACTCCAAAGCCCATACGTGAAATTGACGTTTTTAAAATGTCGAATTCAAGTGCGGTCGGTTTTTCTAACAGTTTTGCAGCATCGTCAGGATGGGCCTTCACCCAGTCCGTTGTTTGATTGAGTGTCGTTACTACGGTATTTAACACCTGCGGATGACTTTCAGCGAACTGGCGATCAGATAGATAGAATTGATGGTTACTTACAAGATGCTCACCATTGGCAATGACACGTGCATGAATCTGATGTTCAGCCGCAGCCAAGAATGGATCCCAGATCACCCATGCATCGACAGCACCTTTTTCAAATGCAGCGCGTGCATCTGAAGGTGGCAAATAAACAGGCTGGATATCATTTAAGGTGAGATTATTTTCTTCTAGCAACTTGAGTAACAGGTAGTGCACGTTGGAGCCTTTATTCAGGGCAATGCGTTTACCTTTTAAATCCTGAACGGATTGAATCGGAGAGTCTTTTTGTACAATCAAGGCCTCTGCGCTTGGTGCAGGTGGCTGGTTGGCAACATAGATCAGATTCGGGTTGGCGGCTTGCGCAAAGATAGGTGGGGCTTCACCAGCCTCACCCAATACCACGCTGCCAACATTCAAGCCTTCTAATAATTGCGGGCCAGCGGGAAATTCGACCCATTTAACTTGTATACCTTGAGCAGCAAGGTTTTTTTCTAATTCACCTTTTGCTTTGACGATCGGCAAGATGCCATACTTTTGAAAGCCGATATTTAATGTTGTGGTTTCTTGTTTTGTTGTACCTTGCTGCTCAGGTTTTTTTGCACAGCCTGTCACACCCATTAGACTGGCAAGACTTGCCGCAATGAGAGTAGATGTTGCCCATGAGCGATTGATTGAAACAGCCATGTTGGTTGTGCTCCCCGAAAAATCAAAAGATTTAAATAAGATGAGCAACTAAGCTAAAACTTTTTTTATTGCATAAAAAATAACTAATCGGGCTTTGCTTATGATGAAAAGTGCAAAATAGAAGATCGAATAATCTTATCTGTAGATTGAATAAGAGAAAGTGTTTTGTTTTTAATTAAGCTTTTGTTTTTTAATTAAATTTTAGATATTTTAATGTTTGTTCAAATTTTTATCGAAATTGTCTTAAGCAGAGATCATGATGATAAGGAGATATTCTTATCAAAAATAAAAATATCTCCAACGGCCTTATTTTACAGGCAAGGTTTTCTTAAAGACCAGTGAATTACGCTGATAGTTATATAACTCTTGGCGGGCATTGGGTAAATCATCCACACTGGCAGGGCTAAAGCCTTGTTCCAGAAACCAGTGAGCGGTTCGGGTGGTGAGTACGAAGAGCTGTTGAATTCCTTGTTGCTTGGCTTTGCTTTCAAGGAATTGCAAAATCTGGCTGCCGCGATTTGATTTACGATAACTGGCATCGACAGCCACACAGGCAATTTCAGCAGAACGGATTTCATCAGTTTCCGCAGCAATTGGGTACAGTGCTGCACAAGCCAGAATCATACCGTCACGCTCAATCACCGCAAAATGTTCAATTTCACTTTCAAGGCGTTCGCGTGAGCGATAAACCAGAATGCCTTCCTGTTCGAGTGGGCGTAACAGATTGATCAAGCCCCCAACATCATTGATATTGGCAATACGGACTTCTTCATAGTGGGCATCGGTAATCAAGGTGCCGACACCATCGCGGGTGAACAGCTCCTCAATCAGTGCGCCGTCATAGGCATAGGAAATCAGATGTACGCGATGTACGCCTGACAAGGACGCTTGTTGAGCCTGTTTGAGATGTAAGGCAAATTCCGGATATTGTTGTTGGTTCTGTTGGATATACGGTTCTAGTTGATGCGGATTTAATTCACGTAATAGCTGTTGCTGTTTATTCATCAGTCCTTGCTTTTCGCCTAGGAAAATCAGTTTATCCGCTTTTAAAGCAATAGCCGTTTTGGTCGCAACTTCTTCTGCCAGTAAATTAAAGACTTCCCCAGTGGTTGAATAGCCCGTGGGTCCGAGCAGGACAATATTGTGATTATCGAGATGGCGTTGAATGGCATCGGTATCTACAGAACGGACTTCACCAGTGAGCTGGAAGTCGATCCCATCACGAATACCATAAGGTTTGGCAGTCACAAAATTACCAGACACCACATCAATGCGAGCGCCATACATAGGTGAATTCGCCAATCCCATAGACAACAAGGCTTCAATTTCTAAACGGATCGAACCCACAGCATTCATGACGCCACGTAAAGACTCACGAGTGGTAATGCGATGGTTTTGATGAAATGGGGTCTCAATATGACGTTCAAGCAAATTCTGATTGATTTGCGGACGTGCGCCGTAAACGAGAATCAAGCGGATGCCCAGCGAGTGCAACAAGGCAATATCATGAATAATATGCTGGAAATTTTCGTGCTGAACCGCTTCGCCCGCAAACATCAGGATAAAGGTTTTATCACGATGGGCATTAATATAAGGTGCGGAATGGCGAAACCAATGTACATAATCTTGTGTTGTACTATGTAAAGTTTCAGTCATTTGGGTCGCCATGTGAATCTCAGAGATGTACCAATTGATCTGATTTTAACGAAAAAAATGAAAAGATAAATCTATTCTGAAAACAACAACCCAACTTTAATATCATTCGCCTTTTAAAAAGTGCTTAGAAGCCCATGATACGAATAATACTGTTATCCTCTGAGTTGACTAAAATATAGTCGTTGTTGATCTTGTACCATTGTTCGTTACGGCTCGGTCGAGGAAGGTTATTGTCTTTATAATCGACTTTATAACCATTACCACGATAATGTTGTGGCATGACATAACCTGCCTGCCAGCGATGTTGTTTTAGGCGCTCCACACCACGTTCTTCGCGCATACGGCGTTCACGTTGACGATTTTCACCATCTGGACGATCAAAGCCACGACCATTTTGCCAGCCGCCACCACGCGAGTCTTCGTCACGATCATGCGGACCTGCAAAACTCCCCATGCTACTGAACAGGGTCGTCGAACCTAAAACCAAGATAATGAAAAATTTTTTCATGATGCACCTTATTGACTTCGGATGTCTCTCATGTGAACTACTGTACGTTAAAAATGCAGAGAAACTGTGAAGATCAATTCATTGTTCCATTAAAAAGATGAAGATTCTTCGCCCATTTCTCTGAAAAAAACAGTTTTAACGTCAGTGTCCAATGTTATTTAGAATTATTTTAATGTGTGAATTAAGCTTGAGCATCAATACTTTGGCCATTCATCTCCAGACTATCGTCACCCATCAGGTACAGGTAGGCTGGCATAATGCTATCTGGTGTTGGAAGTACTTTTGGATCTTCCTCCGGATAGGCCTTGGCACGCATCGCTGTACGTGTTCCACCTGGATTGATGCAGTTAAAACGAATATTTGGATAAGTATTTTCTGCGGCAAAGATTTTGCTCATGGCTTCAGTTGCAACTTTAGACACTGAATAAGCGCCCCACAATGCACGTGCTTCGCGGCCGACACTTGAGCTGGTGAATACCACAGAGGCATGTTCAGATTTCTCTAACAACGGCAATAGAGCTTGAGTAAGAGCAAAAGGCGCACGTAAATTGACTGCCATGACATCATCCCAAACATCGACTGGATATTCTGCCAGTTCAACACGATCACCCAGCATGCCTGCGTTATGCAAGATGCCATCAAGACGACCGAATTGCTGTTCAAGCGTATTGACCAGAAGCTCGTAGTCATGCGTTGAAGCGGTTGAAAGCTGCAAAGGTAAAATTGCAGGTTGAGGCGCACCCAAACCTTCAATTTCGTCATAAATCACTTCAAGTTTATTCAAGGTACGACCGTGTAACACAACGGTTGCACCATGAAGGGCATAACTCATAGCAGCAGCACGTCCAATACCGTCACCAGCACCGGTGATCAGGATAATACGGTCTTTCAGCAAATCTGGACGAGGTTGATATTCTGAATATTTCATTGTTATGCCTCCTGTTTTTATCATCAATATTTAACCCATCATACCCTGATTTTCTGACAAAACAGTGATTTTCTGTTTGAGCAGTTGGTGTAATTCGGGGATGGTGTGAATAATGGCATCTGCCTGCCATGCCGCCAGATCATCACGTGATTCTACGGGTAAATAGCCATAGGCTGCCAGAATGGTATACATATCTGCATTGCGACCGGCATCGATATCACGTGGATGATCACCCACATAAATGATGTCTTTGGCATCAAGATTGAGCTGCTGTGCAGCGAGATACATCGGTTCTGGATCGGGTTTGGTTTTGCTGACATCTTCCGGGCAAACTAAGACTGCACAACGCTCTGTTAGGTTTAATGCTGCGAGCAGCAGTTCACTTAAACCACGAGGTTTATTGGTCACAATACCCCACGGAATCTGATGTGCTTCGAGTTCTTCCAATAAAGGGTACATGCCTTCAAATAGGTCGGTATCCACAACAATATTGGCACCATAGGTATCTAAAAAGCGCTGACGATGTGAAAGGAAAACCTCATCGGTGATCTCTAATTCTGGATAAACCAGTTTCACCATGGCACGTGCGCCTTCAGACACTTGAGTGCGAATGGCTGCAGCATCTACGACAGGACGTTGTTCATCACGGCACATTTGTTGAATGATACGGATAAAGTCTGCAGCGGTATCGATCAACGTACCATCAAGATCAAATAAAACAGCTTTCATCATGCACCTGTATTTGTCGTATGAACCATGTAATTCACATCAACATTTGGCGCTAACCAGTAATGTTTGGTGATCGGGTTGTAATGTAAACCTGTCATTTCTTTCAGGCTGAGTCCTGCATTGCGGATATCGTGTGCCATTTCTGAAGGACGAATGAATTTATGATAGTCATGCGTTCCTTTTGGTAGTAAACGGAGTACGTATTCAGCACCGATAATGGCAAATAAATAAGATTTTGGATTACGGTTAATCGTCGAGAAGAACACATGACCGCCTGGCTTAACCAAAGCCTGACAGGCTTTGACGA
>NZ_LZPJ01000006.1:0-48818 GCF_001729365.1 Acinetobacter sp. YK3 | reverse complement strand
GCAATTGCATCTCTTTTTTATTTTAAAACGATGATTTATTGAATCGCTTGAGCTGTTTGCGCGCCAGCAGTTTGTGCAGCAGCCGCATTCGCAGCTTGAACAGCAGTCTCACCAATCAAAGCAATCTTCGCTTTCTCTTGGCTTTTTGCAGACAATGCCGGGTTTGATGCCACAATACGATTGATGTTTGCAGAGTTTGCTGGTGCAATTGCCGCAGTTTGCAATACGATTGGACGGTTACCTGTTTCACCCAACGTATAGCGAATACCAGTACGTGGACTCACGACAGTCGTCACTTCACGTTTGACTTGTGCTTCTGCTGTGTTACTACCTTTTGCTGCCAATACTTTATCGACAGTTGTAGTTTGTGGTGCTTCAGCTGCAAATGCAAAACCTGACACTGCAGCACTTGCTAAAATTAAAAGTTGTAATGGTTTTTTCATTGTCTTCCCGCTTTTAATGCGAATTCAATCAAGATCTGTAAGTTCAATAATGAAACTACAAAGCTGTCATTGACTCAAGTTATTTATCGTAAAAAAGCAGAGTCCAATGCTCTGCTTTTTTATTTTAGTGCAATCTAAAATCCAGCTTTAGATTTTACCGTGACATTGCTTATATTTTAAGCCTGAACCACATGGGCAAGGCGCATTACGGCTTTCTGGTACTGGGAATGGCGCATTGTCTGTAAAGCCTTCTGTTTCCTCAGAAGCCGTTACCTCACCCGTTAAGCCATCCACATCATCATGTTCAAATGAAAGACGCATTGATTCAGCCTGACGTTGTTGTTGAGCTTCAAGTTCCGCCAATTCTTCCGCAGTCGGTACATGAACACGAGATAAGTCAGTTACTACATCAGATTTGATAATACCCAACATATTCACGAATAAGTTGAATGCTTCTTTCTTGTATTCTTGCTCAGGGTTCTTTTGTGCATAACCGCGCAAATGAATCCCTTGACGCAAGTAATCCATTGCCGCCAAATGATCTTTCCAATGACGATCCAGCGAATTCAACATGAAGTGACGTTCAAGCATTGCTGCCGATTCATCACCCATTTGTTCACGGCGCTGGCGATAACGAGAAACCACTTCATCTGAAATACGCTCAATCAAGCCTTCTTCATCTAAACGGCGATCTTGATCCAGCCATTGCTGTACTGGCAATTCGATACCGAGGTCAGACTGTAACGCACCTTCCAGACCTTCGATATCCCACTGATCATGAATCGATTCAGGTGGAATAAAGTTAGCGATTAAGCCTTTTACGACTTCGTGATGCATTTCTTCGATATAGTCTTGTAGTGTACTTTCTGCCAAGACTTCATCACGTTGTGAGTAAATGATCTTACGTTGTTCGTTATTGACATCATCGTACTTCAATAGGTTCTTACGAATATCGAAGTTACGTGCTTCAACTTTACGTTGCGCATTTTCAATCGAACGGCTCACCATTTTGTGTTCAATCGCTTCGCTTTCTTGTAAGCCCATCGCACGCATCATGCCTACGACACGGTCACCCGCGAAGATACGCATCAAGTCATCTTCAAGCGATAAATAGAAACGAGAGACACCAGGGTCACCCTGACGACCTGCACGACCACGCAACTGGTTATCAATACGACGTGATTCATGACGTTCAGAACCAATGATATGCAAACCACCCGAACTTAAAACGTCTTCGTGATCTTTTTCCCATTGTGCCTGTAAACGTGCTTCATCTTCAGGTGTCGCATTTTCAATTTTGGCAAGTTTTGCTTTCCAGTTACCACCCAGTAAAATATCGGTACCACGACCCGCCATGTTAGTTGCGATCGTAACCGCATTCGGACTACCCGCTTGCGCAATAATGTCCGCTTCACGCTCATGCTGTTTCGCGTTAAGGACTTCGTGATGGATACCCGCCTGTAACAACTTGGCAGATAAGATTTCACTGGCTTCAATGGTTGCTGTACCAATCAGGATCGGCGCAACACCTTGCTGACGAATCTTGGTAATTTCTTCAATAATCGCAGTGTATTTACCATTACGGTTTAAATAGATTAAATCGTTATGATCGACACGTACCATTGGACGGTGGGTTGGAATAATCACCACATCCAGACCATAAATTTCTTTCATTTCCGCAGCTTCAGTATCGGCAGTACCGGTCATACCTGACAGCTTTTTATAAAGACGGAAATAATTCTGGAAAGTTGTAGTTGCAAGTGTCTGGTTTTCTGGCTGAATTTCCATGTTTTCTTTGGCTTCAACCGCTTGATGCAGACCTTCAGACCAACGGCGACCAGGCATAGTACGACCCGTGCTCTCATCGACAATAATCACTTCTTCTTTTTGCGTTTGAGGATTAATACCAATGATGTAATGCACGTTCTTTTGATACAAATAGTGTGCACGGATTGCAGCAGTCACATGATGAACCAGATTCAGGTTCGTTGCTGAATACAGACTTTCACCTTCAGCCAACAGACCCATTTCAATGAGTTTCTGTTCTACTGTTTCATAACCCACTTCAGTCATTTCAACTGAGCGCTGTTTTTCATCTACCCAGAAATGTCCGCCATCAGCCACTTTTTCTTCTTTCTGTGGGCGTAATGTTGGAGGAATACTGTTGATGAGTTCATACAAATGAGATGAATCTTCGCTTTGACCAGAAATAATCAATGGTGTACGCGCTTCATCAATCAAGATCGAATCGACTTCATCGATAATGGCATAGCTTAGGCCACGCTGTTTTTTCTCTTGTAGAGAAAACACCATGTTGTCACGAAGATAATCGAAACCAAATTCGTTGTTGGTACCGTAAGTAATATCGGAAGTATAGGCTTGTGCTTTTTCATCAGGCATTTGCATTGAGTAAATCACACCAATGCTCAAGCCTAAAAATTCGAATAATGGACGGTTTAACTCGGCATCACGTTGTGCCAAGTAATCATTCACGGTAATCACGTGAACGCCCTGACCACTCAATGCATTGAGATAACAAGCCAAAGTACCCATCAGGGTTTTACCTTCACCTGTACGCATCTCGGCAATTTTACCTTCGTGCAAGGTAATACCACCAATCAACTGCACGTCATAGTGACGCATACCCATGACACGCTTTGCCGCTTCACGACAAACAGCAAAAGCTTCTGGCAATAATTTATCTAAACTTTCGCCATTACTAAAACGTTGTTTGAATTCTGGAGTTTTTGCAGAGAGGTCTGCATCGTTAAGAGCAGATATCGTCGGTTCAAGCGCATTAATTTGTTCAACAATTTTACGCATGCGTTTGAGCTCGCGCTCATTTTTTGTACCGAAGATACCTCCGATCAGACTTGCCAACATGAATAAACTCTCTAATCCTGTTTGTTATAAGGTTCGTCAATAACAACAAACCCTAGGTCGGTTAATTTTTTCTTAGCTGTTATTATGGAGTCAGAAATAAGAACTACAAGTGCTTTGCATCCAAACAGGTAAAAAAATCTGCGAGGCGATTCTGACATCACACAACTAAAGAGCGTTAATGTAGCAAATTTGCATTTAACTTACATCGACTTCAATGTGAATTTCTGCTCATTTTTTAACAAGATCCATAAGCAATATCTCAAAAGTTCATAACAAAATACAAAAACAATAATTTTATTTATAAAGTGGATGCTGCATATTGAATAGAGAAACGACATAGAAAAAAGTATAGAGGACTAATCATGACATTACGTTTAGGCGACACTGCCCCAAATTTCCAGCAAGAATCAAGCGAAGGCACCATTGATTTCTATGGTTTTTTAGGCGATAGCTGGGGTATTCTATTTTCCCATCCAGCGGATTATACGCCAGTCTGTACCACCGAGCTGGGTTACACAGCCAAGCTGAAAGATGAATTTAACAAGCGTGGTGTAAAAGCCATCGCCCTTTCTGTTGATGATGTGGAATCGCACAAAGGCTGGATTCAAGACATTAATGAAACCCAGAATACCACGGTTAATTTTCCAATCATTGCAGACAAAGATCGTAAAGTATCTGAACTTTATGGATTTATTCATCCCAATGCCAGTGAAACCTTAACTGTTCGTTCATTGGTCATTATTGATCCGAATAAAAAAGTGCGTTTGATCATTACCTATCCAGCGTCAACAGGGCGTAATTTTAATGAAGTGTTGCGCGTGGTCGATTCACTTCAACTCACCGATAATCACAAAGTTGCAACACCAGCAAACTGGCAACAGGGTGAAGATGTAGTGATTGTGCCATCATTGAAAGATGAAGAAGAAATCAAACAACGCTTCCCGAAAGGCTATAAGGCAGTTAAACCGTATCTAAGACTCACGCCCCAGCCTGAGTGAGGATCAAACGAGCAACGCTCGTTCCTGAGAAGCGACTAAAGCTTCGCAAGAAGGTGAACAGCTATGCTGTGAGTTAAGAGATTAAAGTGAAAGCTTTAATCGCAGTGCAAGAAAAACGAAGTGTGTAGTAATTAAAAACGAGCAACGCTCGTTCCTGAGAAGTGACTAAAGCTTCGCAAGAAGGTAAACAGCTATGCTGTGAGCTAAGAGATTAAAGCGAAAGCTTCAATCGCAGTGCAAGACGACATATCAAGCCTATCTCAACGATAGGCTTTTTAATGCCAGACTCAAATTTGTTTTGGTATTTTTTAATCAATACGTTATAAGAATAATTCGATCCGAAACACAATAAAAATCATCATGATCTATAACATTTATCATCTGCATTGTGGTAGCTTCTGCCCTGTCTGTGCGCCCTTATTCGGACAAAAAGGTTGGAAAGCTCATCTGGTTTGTCATTGCCTATTGATTGAGACTGATCGTGGTCTGGTTCTGATTGATACAGGTTTGGGCTTACAAGACTATTTACATACTGAACAACGTCTGGGCAACCTGCTGACTCAATTTGGTTCTATTGTGCCGAACCTGAAACTCAGTGCCATTCAACAGATTCAGCAACTCGGCTTTAGTCCCAACGATGTAAAACATATTTTTGTGACACATCTAGATTTCGACCATGCGGGCGGTATCTCTGATTTTCCCCATGCAACCGTACATGTGCTAGCCTCAGAATTTAATGCGACCCAGACATTATCTGCCAAAGGGAAACTACGTTATAAAACCGAGCAGTTTAAACAGCATCGACATTGGAGCTTTGCAGAACATAACGATGGTGAAAACTGGTTCAATCTCCAGCATGTGAAAGGCCTTCCGTTCTTTCAGGATGAAATTCTCATGGTGCCGTTGCTCGGACATACACTTGGGCACTCAGGCATTGCAATTAAAAAACAGGATGGCTGGATTCTCTTTTGTGGCGATGCTTACTTTTCCCACTTAGAGCTCAACCCTAAAAATAAACTCAGAGCACTCGACCTCACCGAACGCTTATTGGCTGAAGATAACCAGCAGCGTGTGCATAACCTAAAACGCTTACAATATCTTGCTCAACATGAACCCAAGATTGAGTTAATTTGTGCGCACGATCCCGTTGAATTCAGTCGCTATCAATCCATCTTATGAAAAAAACACTCATTGCCCTGACACTTATTTCCACCCTCAGCATGGGTGGTTGCATGAAACATCCAAGTCTGGATGATGAACAACGCCCTAAAAATTGGGGAACATTGATTTCCAATACACATAACTTCTATCAAATCAGCAATGATGTGTTTCGTAGCGATCAGCCGAGTAATGAATTAATTCCAAGCTTAAAACAGTACAACATTGATACTGTCATCAATCTTCGTGCTCGAAATGAAGATGCAAAAGTTCTCAAAGATCAACCCTTTAATCTGGTCCATATCCCGATTTATACCTGGGCAATCAATCGTGAAGACTTATTACAAGCGATGCGTGCCATTCAAACCGCGAAACAGCACAATCAAAAAGTATTGATCCATTGCTATCATGGTTCAGACCGTACAGGTGCGACCATTGCCATGTACCGCATTATTTTTGAACACTGGTCGATTGAGGATGCAGTAAAAGAAATGAAGCAAGGCGGCTATGGCTTTCATGTGATCTGGAAGAATATCGATCATTTGCTTAGCCCTGAAAATGTAAAATGGATTCAACAACAACTGTCGAATCCATCTCGTTAAGACATTTATTTTTTATAGACAAAATGCTACTGGTTAGATGAAAAGGTTTATTTAATCAGTCGCATTTTGTCGATCTGATTAACTTAAATTCAGTGAGAATAATTACCCAACAAAGCATACTTGGCTTAATTTTGTGGTTTTTCAAAAGCAGAACTGCTCAGCAATACTTTCAAAATTTCAGAATTGCCACCGTCACTGTCGGTGACCAATAAAAATACTTCGCCATCAGGTCGCGACTCAAGCCACGTAATCCCTTCAACTTTAATAGGTAGCGTTTTGCTTTCTACATCCTGAATTAAATGACTCGATAAAGCTTGACCATCTGGAGAGAACAACAAAATAAAACTCCCCAAGACATCACCATCATCATAGGTATTTAATGTTTGCTCAACCGCAGCCGTGGCAATAATTAGTTTTTTATCCACAAAAAAATAGGCATCAGAAATCCCGCTTGCAGCGCCCTCAATCTCAGGCAAGTTGAGATTGAACGAATTTATAAGCGCATTTTCTAACGATTTCTCTTGTTGTATTTTGGCTAAATCAAAGACTAAAACACCATGATGGCGATTAATATTGCCCCGTTGAAAGATATAAAGATGATGACTATCTGAGCATACCGCCTCTATATTGAGGTCAGCTCCATTCGTTAATTCAGCACTATTTTCTAAAAAGTGATAATCCACCGCATCTAAAAAATTTTCGACCTGATCATTGGCAGGATTATAGAGTAATGCTTGTTTACGATTTTCCGTAGAACCCGAACCCATAATCAATAACTGTGGCTGTCCGTTAAAGATGAGGCAAGTTAATGCTTCAAAATCAGGCTTTTTTTCTTTGCTCAGTGGGATAAGTGATATTGGTTCGGATTGTTCAAATAATGGAATTTTTTCAAAGGCCGTTGCACTAACCATGCTATTGTTTCGGTTGGTTTTGAGTAAGTAACGAACATCGTCACCTACAAAATAAAGATCCTCCCCCACACAAGCAACACCAGATAGTGCACTAATCGCAGAAACAGATTCAAAAATAAACCGCTCTAATATCTGAATATCAGTATTTATGTTCACATTGTTTCCCCAATTCAAGAGAATACTCGCAGGGTAGCTAATACCTGCGAGATTTTTCAAATTTGTCTAGGGGAAGATCAGCATTTATCGCTGGTCAAGCGGAACCCAATCAATCACCCAAGCTGATTTCATATTCAGACTATCATCTGAGGTAATTTTCTTACGGGTAGTATCTGCCGTATCACGATCTTTGGCTGGGCCAACCATGATACGAATCCCTTTAGATGTCGGGCTAGTTGTCACCTTATAGCCTTTAGCGCGTAATTTTGAAACGACAGCATCTGCATTGGCCTGATTTGCAGCCAGTGCCACTTGTACCATCCATTTCTTATCGCCATTTTCCATAAGATCGCGAGCTTTTTCAGCTTCTGCTTTCTTGTCTGCTTCAGCCTTACGCTTATCTTCAGCAGCTTTCTTGTCTGCTTCTGCCTTGCGTTTATCTTCAGCGGCTTTCTTATCTGCCTCGGCCTTACGTTTATCTTCCGCAGCTTTCTTGTCTGCTTCTGCTTTACGTTTATCTTCGGCAGCTTTTTTATCCGCTTCTGCTTTACGCTTGTCTTCCGCAGCTTTTTTGTCTGCCTCTGCCCTACGTTTGTCTTCCGCAGCTTTACGATCAGCTTCCGCTTTCTTTGCCGCTTCTGCTTTACGTTTATCTTCCGCTAGCTTTTTATCAGCATCAGTCGTCTTTTGCTGATCTGCTTTTAACTGTTCCGCTCGCTTCTTTTCATCCGCTTTGCGTTTGTCTTCAGCAATTCGTTTTGCTTTTGCTTTTTCATCTTCAACCAGTTCAGGTGGAATATTGTCTGAACTTTCTTGTGCAGCAGTACGGCGTGCATTGATTGCCGCGTATTCTTCAGCCGCTTTACGAGCCGCCGCTGCTTCTGCTTGCTGCTGCATTTTTAAAAATTCAGCTGCACGCGCCTCTTGTTCAGCAACCGCTTTTTCACGAGAGCGACGTTGTTCTTCAAGCAAACGTTTTTCTGTTTCAACATCAACCGCTAAAGGTTGTAATGAAACCATTTCACTCTCTTGGGCAGGCTGAGCAGTTTTTGGCTTAGACTCTGTTTTGGGAATAGGATGAGTAACGTTAGCTTGCGTATGATCTTGCTCTATTTCTTCATTACCTTTAAGAAGTAATGCGGCCAATAAAACACCACCTCCTAATAGAACAACGCCACCCATCCAACGTTGTTTGTTATTCATCGACATTCTTCTAAATACTCCCAGACCGCTTCTAAAGTATGAAACGAACCACAGACTAAAATCAGCTGATTGTTATTACCTTGTTTCAGCACAGTTTCAAACGCTTGCTGGATACTGCCGAACTCATGGACCTGTTGCCCTTGCAATGCGTCTTGAATCTGTTGCATTGGTGCGGCTCTAGGCACATCTAAATTAGCAATAAACCAATCTTTTACTGTTGTTTTTAGTAAATCAGTGACAGATGGAATGTCTTTATCTGCCAACATTGAAAATACTGCAACAACTTCTGTGTACTGTTTATTGTATTTTAAGAATTTTCGCAACTGCTTCAATAAAAATTCGACACCATGCGCATTGTGCCCAGCATCAAAAATAACCGTTTTATCCTGAATTTGTCTAATTTCAAAACGGCCTTGTAGACGAGCCTGCTGAATACCCGTTGCAATGGCGTGTTGTGATACTTCAATCCCACTCACCAGTACAGCGGCAACCGCAGTTGAAATATTATCTAAGGCAAGCTGTCCAACGGGAAGCTTTAAAGTGCTACCAGAAGATGCAAATGACCATGTTTGACCATCTTCATCTAGCTGATAGAAATAATCTTGATTGAGTGTATATAACTGCGCTTGGGTTTCAACCACTTTATCTTGAATGGCTTGCGGAAGTTGTTGTTGCCCTGCAAAAACCACTGGAATATTCGGACGAATGATTCCCGCTTTTTCAAATGCGATTTTTTCGACCGTATCGCCGAGCCAATCGACATGATCTAAACCGATATTGGTAATGACAGCAACGTCTGGATCAATCACATTAACCACATCAAGACGGCCACCAAGACCGACTTCAAGCACCCAGACATCACATTGCTGCTGTTTAAAAATCAAAAAAGCAGCCAAAGTGGTTGCTTCAAAAAAAGAAAGGCTTAATCCACATTCACGGCGAGCCTGATCGACCTGTACAAAAGCATCTACCAGAGTCTGATCATCAGCCTCCATACCCGCCAGCTTCACTCGCTCATTAAAACGGTAAATATGCGGTGACTGGTAAAGTCCAACCTTATAACCTTGTGCATTTAAAATTGCAGCTAAAGTTGTCGTAGTCGAGCCTTTGCCATTAGTGCCTGCGACTGTAAATACTTTCGCCTCAGGTTGCATTACACCCAGCTTTTCAGCCACAGGAATAACGCGCTCTAAACCTAAATCAATGCCTGTAACATGAACATGGCCCCAATAATCGAGCCATGTTGTTAATGTATCCGTTGAATGTGGAGCGTGCGGTTTCAAGGTAAGTTCATCAGTTTTGCAACAAGTCTGTATACAGTATCACGTAATGCGTGACGATGAACAATTTGATCGACCACACCATGATCAAGCAAATATTCTGCACGTTGGAACGGTTCTTCCAGTTTCTCACGTACCGTTTGTTCAATCACACGTTTACCCGCAAAGCCAATCATCGCCTTCGGTTCAGCGATATGTACATCACCCAGCATCGCCAATGAAGCAGTCACACCACCATATACAGGATGGGTTAGTACCACAACATAAGGCACACGTGCTTCTTTCATTTTCTGGATAGCAGCCGCAGTACGCGCCATTTGCATTAAGGACAACATACCTTCCTGCATACGCGCACCGCCAGAAGCAGCAAAACAGATCATCGGTTGATGCAATGCAATTGCACGTTCAGCCGCTTGTACAAAACGGTCGCCCACAACCGTACCCATTGAACCGCCCATGAAATCAAAGTCAAAGGCACAAGCAACAAGGTCTAAACCTTTAAGCGAACCTTGCATCACCACAAGTGCTTCAGTCTCACCGGTTTTGTCTTGGGCTTCACGCATACGATCTGGATAAGGTTTGCTGTCCACAAACTTTAATGGATCTTTGGCATTAAATTCCTGACCTAATTCGCCATTCACCTGATCAAAGAACCAGTTCAGACGATCACGTGCACGCATACGTAAGTGTTCATCACATTGAGGACACACATAGGCATTAAATGACATGGCAGTACGTGTCACCAGTGCATGGCACTCAGGACATTCAATCGTAGGCTCAGTAAAGGTCGCTTTAAATGTTTGCTGTTGATCTGCAACCTGAATACCAGGGACATGACGCTCAGTCCAAGGTGTTGAAGGGTTAAGAACCTTCCCTGATGTTAACTCTTGACTCATACTAACTCATCGAGCGCAGCTCGAAGCTCCTTCACTTTATTCACCGTCTGTTGCGCAGCTTCATCGGCTGGCAATGTCGCAAAAGATTTAACGAAAGCACTTCCTACAATAACGGCATCGGCAACCTGACCCATCGCTTTTGCAGACGCTGCATCACTAATTCCAAAACCGACACCGACTGGCACATTGGTTTTAGATTTAATTTTTGCAATACGCGCTGCTGCTTCAGAAGTATCTAAAGTTGCCGCACCTGTCACACCTTTTAATGACACATAGTAAACAAAGCCACTTGCCTGATTTACCACATGTTGAATACGCTGGTCTGTTGAGGTCGGCGCGAGCAAAAATATCTGATCCATTCCATTTTGTTTAAGAACTTCACCTAATTGCTGAGATTCTTCAGGTGGTAAGTCCACCAAAAGCACACCATCAACGCCACAGTCTTTCGCATAAGCAACAAACTTTTCATAACCAATGACTTCAACAGGATTTAAATATCCCATTAATACCACTGGTGTCGTTTGATCTTTTTCACGAAAGGCTTTCACCATATTCAATGCATCTAAAGTATTGGTTCCACCTGCCAAAGCACGTTCAGCCGCTAAAGCAATCACGGGACCATCTGCCATCGGGTCAGAGAATGGAAGACCCAGTTCAATGACATCAACGCCCGCTTCTACCATTTGATGAAGCAATGGAACAGTTACCTGTGGATGCGGATCACCTGCCATTACATAAGAAACAAGCGCTTTACGTTGCTGAGATTTAAGCTGTTCAAAACGAGTGGCAAGACGTGACATAGGATTATGCTTTCCTGATTTATATAAATTAAGGAGTTGTTTGTGGTCATTTAAAAACACTGCATTGTAACGCTATTTTTTGTTCATTGAACAGAGTTTGACGTGAATGCGACAGCGAATCCTGAGACTTACAACTCCCCTTGTACATTTATCTATATTTTGAGTTTTTTCTCAATGATCAAAGATTCCTAATTTCGGGCTTATCACGTAGCATTTTAGAAATCCGCCAAGCTCCTTTATACTACCCGCAATTTTTAAGTTTCCTTTTTATTTTTATGTCTGCCCACTCTCCGGAAAAAGTACAAAGCAATGCCCTTGCTTTGCTGCCGCTATTGGTATTTTTGATCATCTTTCTCGGGAGTGGTCTGTATCATTCAATGATCGGAACAGAATTTGCCTTCTATCAGGTCAAAGCACCTGTGGCTGCAATTCCAGCGGTGATTCTCGCCCTTCTGCTCTATAAACAGAAACTCAATAAAGCCATTGACGAATTCCTGCAAGGTGCCAGCCATCCGAATCTAATCTTAATGTTTATGGTGTTTATGCTGGCAGGGGCTTTTGCCAGTGTATCCAGTGCGATTGGCAGTGTCGATGCAACCGTACAACTCGGACTCTCACTGATTTCAGCTGAATATGTGTTGCCTATGCTATTTATCATTGCAGCGTTTATTGCGACTGCAATGGGAACCTCAATGGGCACCATTGCTGCTTGTGCACCGATTGCCTTTGGTTTCGCGCAAGCTACTGATATTGCACCGATCTATGCGATTGGTGCGGTGGTCGGCGGTGCCATGTTTGGTGATAATTTATCGATGATCTCGGATACAACCATTGCTGCAACCCGTAGCCAAAATGTTGAGTTAAGAGATAAATTTCGGGTCAATGTCTGGATTGCCCTTCCTGCTGCCATTATCACTCTATTTGTTTATATAGCACTGAGCCACGATGCAGAAGCCATTCAATCACAGCCTTATGATTTATGGCTAATTCTGCCTTATCTTGCAGTATTCTTCCTCGCTTTTACCCGTTTACACGTATTAGCCGTGCTGATGATTGGTGTGATTTTATCGGGTGTAATTGGTCTGATTGAAAAGCCTGAGTTTGATATTTTGAAGCTCAATAGCTCAATCTATGATGGCTTTGTCAGCATGTTTGAGGTGGCATTACTTTCCATGTTGCTGGGCGGGCTATCTGCTTTAATGCAAAAAGAAGGCGGATTGCAGTGGTTAATTCAACGCATTTATGCCATTACTCGCCTGTTTAAGTTTGGCCGACAACGTGCAGGTGAATTCGGCATAAGCTTTCTAGTGGTATTCTCAAATTTATTTGTGGCCAATAATACCGTTGCGATCATTCTTTCTGGCGATATGGCACGTGAAGTGGCAAAGGAATATGGCGTAGATCCTAAACGTAGTGCAGCTTTACTGGATATTTTTTCTTGTGTCATTCAAGGGATTATTCCCTACGGCGCGCAGTTACTACTCGCCTGTTCAATTGCCAAACTCTCACCTATTGAATTGATTGGCAATATCTACTATTGCTGGATTCTTGCGATTTGCGCAGTACTTGCCATTGTCTTTAATTATCCGCGTTTAAAAACACGTTAAAATCCTCTACAAATATGAGACTCGAAAATGTCGTTCACAACCTGCGTGGTCTCAGCAAAATACTGTTTCTGCGAAATGATGAAAGAAATATAAGAAGTGAACAGGTTTTGTGAATGACAATGGTTTTGCCTACTTTTGCCAAAACAAAAGTAGGTCGAACCGAAGGTTTATCCAATAATTAGATGAGAATACAACATGACTCCGTTGAGCCTCCCCCATATAAATAAGAATTATGCCTAGTGAAAAGATTCATTTTAAATCTACAAAGATTTTAAAAACTGCTTGGGCGTAACACCTGTCCAACGCTTAAACGCCCGTCCAAACGCACTCTGATCCGCATAATTCAGCCGCTCCGCAATCTCTGAAAAAGACTTACCTTGTTGCAAATACAACTTACTTTGCTCCAAACGATACTGATCCAGCACATCCTGAAAATTCAGTTCATAAGCTTTAAGCTGACGTTGTAAAGTACGTTCCGAACAATGCAATCGCTTGGCAACATAACTCTGCAATACCTCTTCCTGCTGCAATAACCCCTGTTCAATCAGGCTATGTATTTTTTGTCTAAATTGTTGCTGCTGAATTTCAAAAGAACTGACACTGTTCAAGGATTGCTGAGCCTGAGTAGATAACACCTGATTCAACTGTTGATCTGCGGCAATACTTTTTGCTTTTAAAATTTGATTGGAAAAACGGATCGCATACTGCCCTTGCTGAATCTGAATCGGACAGCCATAAAATTTTTCAAAATGATAAAGTGCAGTATGGGGCGCATAACCAAACTGGATGGTCTGCGGCGGAATCAGGGCATCTTGGACAATGGATTGGGCAATCTTGAAGATCAGGGCCAGATTCAACTCATACATTTCCCGATAATCACGATAAGAAGCACTCCACACAATTTGAATATAGTCTGGAAACTGCTGGACATTGAGCTGTTCTAAATTGGTTTGCTTAAAGATCAGAGAATAATAACGTTGTAATAGCTGCAAGGCTTGTTGTAGATCAATACTGGTTGATGCCAGATAGCCCATCAAACCTAAGTCCTGCAAATTGGCATGCTCTGCCAAAACCAAGGTAATCGGACGAGTGAAATGTGGTTGAGCAGCCTGTAATAACAAGGCATAACGCTCGACATCAAAGTCTTTTTCATCTGGATTGTCTAAACAGGCTTGAAAGTCTTTCCACAGTTCAGGTGCAACAACTTTAGATAAATCAACTTGTTCCTGTTGCAGCACGCGACTAAACAAACGCAAGTATCCGATTATTATTTTAACTGACATGGGCCAATCTCATCCTGAGCTGTCGTTATTTGTATAAAAATTGGCTGTAACTGTCAAAACATTTCATCGGAGTTTTTCCATACTGGCGACATGAAGAAAAATAAGGAATCGTCAAAATGAATGCACATGTTTCCTATCAAGTTGATCCTGTGGTCAGAACCAAACTGGACTTCCATTTAGAACAAGCACCCCGCTTCTGGTTCGGTGGCGATCCATTCCGTACCCGTATGTTTGATGCCCTCAGCCTGACCTTCCCCGATGGTGAGCGTTATTTTATTGAATGTGTCCGTTTATTCCGTGACAAAATTGATGATCCAGACTTGCAGGAACGTGTGGCTGACTTTATTCGTCAGGAAGCACAACATGGCATTGCACATGACAAAATGAACCAGATCATGAAAGATCAAGGGATGCCTGTAGAGCAGTTCACCACTCGCTTAAAGAAAATCTTTCGCTTTGAACTAAAGAATCGCTCTCCTCAATACAACATTGCCATGACCGCCGCAGCTGAGCATTTAACGGCACTCATGGCAGATACGTTTTATAGTAAAAAAGATACGTTGGCCGAAGCAGATCCTTTTGTCCGTGCACTGTTTGCATGGCATGCGATTGAAGAAATGGAACATCGTGATGTGGCTTTTGATGTGATGCGAGAAGTGGGTGAAGTGCCTGAAGCAACCCGTCGCTTTGCCTTGGTCTTTACCACCGTGATGATGTTTGGTTTTACTCTATATCGTACCGATGTGATGCTCAAAACCGATGGTTTTAACTTCAGACAACGTTTTGATATGGCACGTAAAGGTTTACCATGGTTCTTTGGTCGTAACGGAATTTTGACTGCAAAAAGAGCGCAATATAGCGACTGGTTTAAAAAGGACTTCCATCCAAATCAACATCCTGTTATTCGCCAATACGATGTCTGGATTGATACTTTAGCCAAGACCAATGATCCGATTGCTGCGGGTGAAGCTTTTTGGCAGGCAGGGCTTTAGTCCACTTTAAATAAAAACTTCAATGCTCTACCATAAGGTGGTGGAGCAAAGTAATTTATTAATTTTCAACACGTTTTAAAGCAGCTTCACGAACAAACATTATTGGATCATTGGTAAGCATTTTCAGAATATAAATTGGCGTTTTTTTATTACATGCTATTCTATGACGAACTTCCTCACTACTATCTCGATATAATAAATCAAACAACTCTGGGCTAAGCTTTCTCTTTATAGCAACTGCCGCTCGGACAGATTCATTTTCATCTCTTGCTAGAATTTCTAATATATTTAATGGCACAGTTTTATTATACGCAACCCACTCTCTCATTTCTGGAAATCTAGAAATGACATCTATCCAAACAAGGTCAGAAGCATCTTCATAGGCTGCTCGTATATATTCGTCACGTGTTTCACTATTTCGAAGTAAAATAAATTCCTCTGCTGAGTTAATCATTTAAAAATTACCACCCTTCAGGTCTTTCTATGGAATAAAAATCTCAATATTATTTTTATACATTTCAACTTATGAATAATAAAAATACATAACTGAATATTACCCCGTTCTAACATTGTATTATGAGGTCTTGTAAACCAATACTCCACATGGTTAATATTTATACCTACAACCTAATTTCACTATGGCATATTTAATACAAGAAACAGACTCATATTTTTCATCACCACTTCGCATAATGCTGTTCTAACAAACCATATTCATTATCTAGTGACACCAACTCGACCTGCTCATGTGCAATGGTGCCACTGACTTTGGCTTGCCATTGATTGAACTGACTGCCGATCAAACGCAGATTAATATTTTCAAAACGGCACCAGCCTGTTTCCACCACCAAGTTTAAACATCCACCCAAAGAACGAATTGACCAGGTTTTTTCATCTTTTTGCTCAAATAAAACATCCGTCAGCGGATACAAACGTCCATTCACCCACAAAGCATTTTCATTACCAAAACTTTCATTCACACCTGATGCCAGATTGATACCAATACGGCGATCTTGCGCATCCCTGAACTGGCAAGACAACCAGAACCAAGCCGTTTCAGGTCGCAGAAAACCGCAGGTATCATCTAAAGCAGCTAAACTCTGTGCATTAAATTCAATCTGTTGCTGAGCTGGACTAATAAAAAAACCCTCAACTGCCAGCGTGGTCTGCTTTTGCGTATAGGTCCAACCATTGATTCCTGTTGGGCTACATAAACTTAAGGCATCCGTACCTGCACAAAAAATCCGTGCTTTTAATTGAATCTCACCATGTTTGGTGACCTGAATATAACGCACACCATTGGCATGCTGCATATCGAATTGATAGGCTGATTTTTTAAAATGGCTTTGACTAAATAACGGCTGTTCATCGAGATGGGTTTTCAATGCCAGTGGCTGGATTGCATTCCATTCAATCACTTTTTGAGTTTGATGATCATAGACATAAAAGAAACCATGCCCTGCCCAAGATAGATCGACAATCGCCACTCCAATGCTGTAGTGCTCATGCTGCAATCCGCAGAATTTAAATTTTTTATATTTAAGTTGCTTGCGCCAGCCTGTTAAGACCTGTCCATACGGCGTTTTATAAATATAGTCATCCAGATTGATTCTCGATGGTACCTGATCAAAACGTCCATAACGTGGCTGACCATTGGTTTGTATCAAATCCATTATTTCATTCCATGATTACGGGTTTGCATCTGCCTCAATAATAAAGCTTAAGCGGACAAATTTCCTCATCGTTTTGTCTGTAAAAATGATGAATCCTTTGCATTTTTACCACTAAATCCAAGTTTCTTCCGAATGATTCTAGCTCATAATTTCATCAAACATTCATACAGAAGTTTTATTTTTGAAAACAATCTTATACCACCCGATCAAAAACAATGATGACGCAACAATTATTAAAAGCTCAAGTATGCTGCCTTATGCTACTTGCCTTGACTGCTTGTAACGACAATGATGATCATGAATCTCCACAGGTAGAACGAAAAAATCAGACCATCAACATTCTCGCCTTCAATGATTTTCACGGTAATCTTGAACCACCAAAACGCTTTATCGAAGCAGATGATCCGAATGATAGTAGTAAAACGGTTCGTATTCCCGTTGGTGGCGTGAGTTATTTTGCTGATGCCATTAAAAAATTACGCGCTCAGTATCCAAACAATGCTGTGGTTTCAGCAGGTGACCTGATTAGTGCCTCCCCTTTAACCTCATCACTGTTCCTAGATGAACCGACCATTGAAACAATGAATGATATTCAAATTGATTTCAATGCGGTTGGTAATCATGAATTTGACCGTGGAACCGATGAACTACGTCGTTTGCAAAATGGTGGCTGTCAACAATATACCAGCGCCAAACCTTGTCAGATCAATCCAAAGTTTGAGGGGGCAAAATTCAATTTCTTGGCTGCCAATGTCTCGATGAAGGCTGATCCAAACAAAACCTTATTCCCTGCTTATAAAGTCAAAACTTACGGCGGCATTCCTGTTGCCTTTATTGGGATGACCCTAAAAGCAACACCAAGCATTGTGTCGGCTGCGGGCATTAAAGATGTTAACTTTAATGATGAAGCCGATACTGTGAATGCCTTGATTCCTGAATTAAAGAAACAAGGCATTGAAGCGATTGTGGTGGTGGTACATGAGGGCGTCGCGCCAAGCACCAAATTTAATAAAAAAACCTGTGAGGGTTTAAGCGGCCCATTGCTAGGTATTTTAGACCGTTTGGACCCTGCGGTTGATGTGGTGGTTTCTGGTCATACCCATCAGTCTTATATTTGTGATTACTCGACCAAAAATCCACAAAAACCATTTTTACTCACTTCTGCTGGACAATACGGCACGATTATTACCAATATCCAGCTCGAACTGGATGGTAAAACGGGCGATGTCATCAAAAAAGATGCGGCTCAAGTCCCTGTTCAGAGTGAAGCCTATACTTCTGGCACAACCACAGTAAACTTGACGGATCTATACCAAAAATTTAATAAAACCCCAAGTATTGAAGCCATTCTGGATAAATATCGTCAGGCTGTAACCACTATTTCAGCCCTTGTCGTTGGTACGGCAGATGGCGTGATTAATCGTAATGCCACTGAAAGCGGTGAAAGTGCTTTGGGTAATTTAATTGCCGATGCGCAACAAGCCATGGCATTAACTGCGAGCAATCAAGGTTCTGATTTCACCCTGATGAATCCAGGCGGTGTACGTGCCGATTTACAGGTCAACACCAATAATCAGATTACCTTTGGTGATGTATTTACCGTTCAGCCATTTGGCAATTCGATTGTGACGCTAAGCCTCACCGGCAAACAGATTCGTGATGTGTTAGAGCAACAATGGTCGGGTGCCAATGCAGCTACGGTACGTATTTTACAGCCATCTAAAGAGTTCAGTTATTCATATAAGAAAGACAATTCGGCTTCACCACGTGCCAGCAATATTTTGGTGGCAGGACAAGCGCTGGATGATAGCAAAGTTTACCGCGTGACCGTAAACAGCTTCCTTGCCGATGGCGGTGATAACTTTACCGTGTTAAAAGAAGGGAAAAATCCTGTCGGTGGTGGACAAGATATTGATGCACTAGAAAAATATGTATCTCTGCATTCTCCACTGACAGCACCAAAAACAGATCGAATCAAAGTCACACCTTAATCCCATCATAAATAAAAAGAGGGAAGCAAATGCTTCCCTCTTTCTTTTCTAAAACGATTATTACGCTAAGGTGAGATAAGTATTTTCCCAAATCATAGGGTCAAACTCACCTTGAACTAAATGGATATAACGTCCTGCGATATGATCTATCGGAATGCAATCATCGACATCCACCACACGATCTGTATGTGGCTTATGCCAGTGTTGCTCGATGAACTGTTTACCCAACTGTTTTGCCGCAACTGCATCAGGCGCAACGACAAGATGATAGCTATGCAACTCACCAAATGCATTTGGCGTATAGCCGCCCAAATTAATCAGATACAGCTTTGCATCAGCCACTGATGGCGCAGCATCGGAGAAGTGAATCTGATAATTCACACCTTGCGACTGCACACCAGAAATCTGTGCCCAAGCATCAATATGTAAACCTTTTAACTCACCAAACCAAGCCTGTTTCAGTTGCGGCGTAAGCTCAGACAAGCTGTGACCAATTGCCATGACTACATCATGCACTTCCGTATTGGCTTTCGCATGACGGCCACCCAACATCACCATAAACAGACTTGGCATAGCGGCAGCTTACATCTCGACCATTTCAACGCCATCAATACGCGCAACGGTCATCAAGTCTTTATCGCCACGGCCTGAAACTGTCGCAATAATGATTTGATCTTTCGACATAGTCGGTGCAAGTTTAGTGACGTAAGCCATCGCATGCGAACTTTCAAGTGCAGGGATAATGCCTTCAATCTTGGTGAGATCACGGAAACCTTGTAGTGCTTCATCATCATTGATTGGCACATATTCCACACGGTTCATGTCTTTCAGGAAACTATGCTCTGGGCCTACACCTGGGTAGTCCAAACCAGCTGAAATACTGTGAGTTTCGATGATCTGACCTTGCTCATCCGACATCAAATACGTACGGTTACCATGTAACACCCCCACATGACCAGCATTCAATGGTGCTGAGTGTTTACCCGTTTCAATACCATAACCTGCGGCTTCAACACCGTACATTTTCACATCTTGATCATTCAGGAATGGATAGAACAAGCCCATCGCATTTGAACCACCGCCTACACAAGCGACCAAAGCATCTGGCAAACGCCCTGCTTGTTCCTGGATTTGACGACGTGCTTCACGACCAATAATCGACTGGAAATCACGAACAAGTTGCGGATATGGATGTGGGCCAGCCACAGTCCCAATCACATAATAAGTACTGTCGACATTGGTAACCCAGTCACGCATTGCCTCGTTCATGGCATCTTTTAAAGTTTTAGAACCGCTTTGTACTGGCACGACCGTTGCGCCCAACAAACGCATACGGTAGACATTCATCGCTTGACGTTTCACGTCTTCAGCGCCCATGTACACCACACATTCCATACCCAAACGTGCTGCAATGGTTGCCGTCGCCACACCGTGTTGACCAGCCCCTGTTTCGGCGATAATGCGCTTTTTACCTGATAGCTTTGCCAATAACGCCTGACCAATCGTGTTATTGACCTTGTGTGAACCAGTATGGTTCAAGTCTTCACGTTTCAGGTAAATTTGCGCACCGCCGAGGTGCTGAGACCATCGCTCAGCATGATAAAGCGGACTAGGACGACCAACATAGAACGCAAGATCACGATCAAACTCCGCTAAAAACTGTGCATCATTCTTCATACGACCATAAAGACTTTCGAGGTCTTCAAGTGCAGCCATCAGCGTTTCTGATACAAAACGTCCACCATGAATACCGAAATGCCCTTGCGCATCTGGAAACTGGGTGTAATCAATAACCTGATTTTCTTGATTAGAGTTTTGCTGATCCACGTTGGACTCCTTGCATAAATTTTTCAATGAGTTGTTGGTCTTTTATACCTTTTGCGGACTCGACGCCTCCGCTGACATCCACAGCAAAAGCTGCTGTGGTATCAATAGCTTCACTGACATTTTTAGGGGTTAATCCCCCAGCCAAGATGAGTGGAATTTCAAGTTGGGGAAATTGCGTCCAGTCAAAACTGTGCCCTGTCCCACCTTTTAGCTCAGGATGCCATGCATCTAATAAAACTGCACTGGCGCCTGCTGCTTGATAGCGCTGGATTTCAGCGACAACATCCAGATCAGGTTTGACCTGAATGGCTTTATACCAACGACGTTTGCATTGCGTTGCAATTGATTGACATTGTTCTGGCGTTTCATCGCCATGTAGTTGTAATACATCCAAAGGAACTGAATCAAGCACCGTTTGAATGTCTTCAGCAGTCGCATTTACAAATAAGCCCACCAGCTGTACATAAGGTGGCACTTGCTTTGCCAATGCTTGCGCTTGTTCAATGCTGACATTTCGTGGGCTTGGCGGAAAAAATACAAAGCCGATCGCATCTGCACCAGATTGTACAACGGCGTGAATGTCTTGTATTCGGGTAATTCCACAAATCTTGGCGCGAGTTCGCATTTGGCTTTGGCGCATGAGCTGTCCAATTTAATCTGAATATTTTTGAAGCTCTCGCATTGTAATGCAATTTGACTGACTTTGTGCAAAGTTCATTCTGAAATGCAATTGTTTAAAAAACGTTAACACTTTATACTTTGCGTAATCTTGCAACAAGTCTAAAGCAAATTCTTTTGCTTATAGGGAAGTTGGTGAAATTCCAGCACTGCCCTCGCAACGGTAACACCGAATCACTCATCTCAGCTCAACGCCAAATCACTGCATCGGTATGATGTGGGAAGATGATGAGTAATATCATTTGTTTGATGATTATAGTGAAGTCCGGAGACCTGCTTGTTGTTTATTTCCACATTATCATTCACGACGGGTGAATGTCTGGAGTGCACATGTCTACTGCTTTTCAACCAACTCGTTTAGTTGGGGCTATCGCTATTGCGATGGGGTTTACTTCACCAGCTTTTGCTCAAGATCAATCAACAGATAAAACTGCAACGCTCGATACAATCGTTGTGACGGCATCTCGTAGTGAAGAAAAATTAAAGAATGTTCCTGCACGTCTTACAGTAATTAATCAAAAGTCAATTGAACAAAATCCTGCACTCAACTTATCAGATTTAATTCAGCGTGATCCTTCTGTTTTTGTCAAACAAAGTGGAGGAATAGGTCAGATCACGGAAATTTCAATTCGTGGAACTCGACCAAATCACACTCTTATCTTAAAAGACGGAGCCCGTCTAAACAGCCAAAACCACCTTGCTGCAATTTATCCATCATTTCTTGATTCATCCGATCTTGAACAGATAGAAATTCTTAAAGGTCCAGCTTCTGTACAATATGGAACAGATGCAATTGGTGGAGTGGTTCAAATGATAACCTCAACTCCAACAAAAAATAGCGGTTTTATTACAGGTATCTATGGGGAAAACAATACCTATAAAGCTATTGCTGGGGCTGATCTCATTCAAGATGGTTTTTATGCACAAATTAGAGGACAGCGCCTAGAAAGTGATGGAACACGAGTACTAGATAATCAAAGTAAAGATCAAAAAGCTGCTTACGATCAGAAAGGTTACAGTGCGAAAGTAGGTTACGATAATAAAAAGAACATTAAAACTGACCTGTCAATCAGTCAAAATGAGGGGCTAAGTCAATTCTACAATTACATGACCAGCAAAAATAATGCAGAACGTATATTTGAGAATCGCCTAATTAATTCAAGCATTCAATATGGTGTTACTGAGAACCTTACCTTATCTGCACGTTATTCAAACTTTATTGATAACCAACAAGTAAAAGATAATGATCCAGACCACTTTGATACAGAAAACAAAGAAGGTGATCTGAACTTAAACTGGAATGTAGACTCTAAGAATAATCTACTCGCAGGTGTAACTTATCTAAAATCAGATTTTAAAAGTAATGATGTAAAAAATAAAAAGCAAAGTATCGACTCTACAGGTTATTATGTTCAACATCAGTATAAAACAGATAAGCTAAATACTCAGCTTGGTATTCGTACTGAGGATAATGAACAATTTGGTACACATACCGTTGGTCAGGGCGCTGTTCGTTATCAAGTATTACCTGAAACAAGTATTTATGCCAATATTGGATCAGCTTTTAAAGCACCATCCCTAACAGAACTCTACTACTTTTCCGAAGGTCCATACGGAAATACCTATGGTAATCCTGATCTAAAACCAGAAGAAAGTATTTCCTATGAAGTAGGTGTAGATCAAAGAATTGGGCAAAACCTAAATGCCTTTTTATCTGCTTACCATACTGAAATAGAAAATTTAATCAGCTATAAATACTCAAGCCCGAACTCAACGTATATCAACATAGATAAAGCTGAAATCAATGGTGGTGAGCTAGGTCTTAAATGGAAAAAAGATGACTTATTCCTAAACACAGAATACGCCTATGTTGATTCAAAAAACAAAAAGACTGACTTGAGAATTGCATATAAGCCTAAACAGACTCTCACTTTAACTGCTGGACTTGAAAATCAAATCTATGGCATAAGTGCTTCTGTTATCGCACGTTCAGACATTTATGCAGATACTGCCAATAAAGTTAAAGCCCCTGGTTATGCCACCGTTGATTTAAACATGTACTGGAATATCAATCCTAATATTAAAGTGTTTAGCAACATTGAAAATATGGGTGATGTAGAATATAGAACCGCTGATAACTTTGGCAATGGTTGGTATGTAAATGGTGGACGTCAAGCCTCTGCGGGTGTCACATTCCGTTATTAATCGTGCGCTAAAATAATAAAAACATTTTCTTAACTCCAGTTTCGGGGTAATGTTCTGACCGACATTATCCCCTTTTTATTTTCAGGATCAGAGAAACAGAACTATGGGACATCGTTTAAGTAAAATCTATACACGTACAGGCGACTCAGGCACCACAGGTCTGGGAGATGGTTCACGTGTTGCCAAAGATGATTTACGCATCGCAGCTTTGGGGGATGTCGATGAACTCAATGCAACCATTGGTGTACTGCGCGCACAAATCAGTGCTAGCACAGTTGAAAATAAAGCGCATTGGGACAAGAGCTTAAGCCTGATTCAACATTGGTTGTTCGATTTAGGGGGTGAAGTGTGTATTCCAAACTATCATTTACTGCAGCCTGTGTGCATTGAATTTCTGGAAAAAGAAATCGATCACATGAATGAATCACTGCCAATGTTAAAAGACTTCATTTTGCCATCAGGCACTCTAGCTTGTAGTTATGCACATCAGGCCCGTGCAGTGTGCCGTCGTGCCGAACGTGCTTTATTGTCTGTACACAATCGTGACCAAAATATTCAGGCAACCGCATTACAATTACTCAATCGCTTATCGGACTGGTTATTCGTTGCCTCACGTGCTTTACAGCGCGCAGAAGGTGGTAGCGAAGTGCTATGGCAAAAGAATATCAACGACAGTATCGATCAAGCATAACTTTTCAATAAAGGCAGAGACAAATGCGAATTATTGGTCATCGTGGTGCGCGTGGTGAAGCCCCTGAAAATACGTTAGGCGGTTTTCGTTATCTGCATGATTTAGGCGTACGTGCAGTCGAGTTTGATGTACGCCAATTGAAAGATGATCAATTGGTCGTGATCCATGATGATGACTTTGTTCGCACGGCGGGCCGCTCACAACAGGTTGAAAGCTGTAATTTATTCGAAGCGCAGCAATTCGATCATCGTCATCAATGGCAGGCATGGGCCTTTGAAGAATATACGCCTAGTCTTCCCCATGTCCTTGAGTGCTTAACGGACTTTGAGCATATTGAAGTTGAAATCAAAGCAGTTACAGACGATGCAGCGGCTGAACGCTTGGTCTATCAACTTCATCAAGATTTAAAAGATTTTGAGCAAAGCGCAACCATTACCAGTTTTGATGTCAAAATTTTAGCTGCGTTACAGCGTCATCACAGTCATTTTAAGCGTGGACTACTGGTTGAAATTCCAATTGGGGAATATGCGATTGAACTTGCCCAGCAATATGACTGTTGTCAAATTGGTTGGGGAGATGCTCTAGCAACCGATGAAATTATTCAACGGACTCAACAGGCAAATCTTGCAATCAGTGTCTGGACGGTGAATGAGGTTGAACGTGCCAAGCACCTGCAGCAGCTGGGTATTCAAGGTTTAATTACTGATGTTCCAACAACCATGTTGCAACATTTAAAATAACAAAAGGCGGAATAAATTCCGCCTTTTATTTTATTTCTTACGCTGGGCCTGAATCAAACGCTGCCCTTTTGCATCTAACAAATATAGGTTTGCGCCATCTAGCTGGAAGCGCTCAACTCGTTGAATCGCATCCATCAAATCCGCCTCTTGCGCTAAAGCGCGGTTACAGCTTTGATGCTGTGCCATCACATCAAAATCCAGTTTACGCTGGGTGAAATCATATTTATAACGACCATAAATATTGTTGCAGCCCGTATGCCCTGACACCATCTTTGAAATGGAGTTGAGCTGAAAACCCGGATACTGGTTAAAGAACAAAGCTCGCTTGCCTTGAATGGTGGTAATTTGCCAATCCACATCTTGCACACCATCAGTACTTTTACGTACTTGCATGGCAGGCGGCTGTGTCACCCGTTTCGGCTGCAAGGTATTCTTTTTTGCCGGCTGGGGTTGGCTTTGACAGGCTGCAAGCATGACAGCAGCAGAGAATATTAAAGTTTTGTTAAAAAATGCCTTCAAAGAAAAAATAGGATTTTTCATGGTATTTTGCTCAGACATTGATTTATTTCACCTTTTAATTCATTGATCAAATTTACAAATGAATTCTGTTACTGTTCTTTCGATACAACTGTACAATAATACTAGTGCTAATCGATTTGGACATGCTAATATCAGTGATAAAATAGCAATATATCGTCATGATTGGTTTTGCTATCTCGTTTAGTTTTATTATCTTGTACAAACAAGGTTTTTAGGAGCGCTGACGGATATGACTTCCGCCCCACTCAAAAAAAAGGCACCCATTAACTGGACTGCTAGCATTACCTTAATTGGCACACCAATTCTTGCCGCTATTTTAATCCCTTTATACGCTTATTATTATGATTTTAGTGTAAGTGCTTGGGTGAGCATGATCTTCCTTTTGGCACTTAGTAGCCTAGGAATTACAGCAGGTTATCACCGTCTTTGGGCACATCGTGCTTATGAAGCGGCTTTACCACTTAAAATTTTATTGATGATTGGTGGTACCTTTGCTGTCCAAAACAGTATTTTGTTCTGGGCTTCAGGTCACCGTACCCATCACCGCCATGTCGATGATGTGGATCAAGATCCGTATTCAATTAAACGTGGTTTCTGGTACGCACACTTAGGCTGGATGATTCGCGATCATTCGCCATCTGAACCTGACTTTAAAAATGCACCTGATTTGCTCAATGACAAATTAGTGATGTTCCAGCATAAATATTATGTGCCAATGGTCATCGCAGTTCATGTCGGTGTATTAGGCTTAATCGGTTGGGCGACTGGCGATATCTGGGGCGTGATTTTACTGGGTGGTTTATTACGTTTAATCATCAGCCATCACGTCACCTTCTTTATTAACTCGCTTTGCCACATGTGGGGCAAACGTCCTTATACTGATGAAAATACGGCACGTGACAACTTTGTCTTAGCTATTTTCACTTGGGGTGAGGGTTATCATAACTATCATCACATCTTCCAGTACGATTACCGTAATGGTGTGAAATGGTGGCAATATGATCCAACCAAATGGTTAATCTGGACCAGTTCAAAACTTGGTTTAGCTAAAAATTTACGTCGTATTCCAAGCTTTAATATCAAAAAAGCCGAGCTTGCGATGAAGTTTAAATATGCTGAACGCGATCTTGCGATTTATGGTCATGATGTCAATACCGACATCGTGCAAATGAAACAACGTATTGCACAAGAATACGAAGCATTTACCCATACCTTAAATGATTGGGCGAAGCTGAAAGAACAAGAGCTTCATGCCAAGAAAGCAGCAATGGCTGAAAAAATCCATCAAATGGATCACAAGCTGAAAGTTGATTTCCAGTTACTTGAACACCGTTTAAGTCATCACCGTGAATGTTTAGAAACCTTAATGCGTAACATCAAAAAAGCGCCTGTTTCTGAATAACAGAATACCCATAAAAAAATGGTCTCAAATCGAGGCCATTTTTTATGTCTGCGGTTTCATCTCTGCGTTTTACCCTTCCCCATTACATCCGTTAATTTGCTATAGTCATGATTCAGCTCACCATGATGTTTCAGTTATGCAATTCAATTCTCGCTATGATTCTTTAAATCCGAAGCTTTATCATCAGCAACAGCCGAGTCCGTTGCGTGGCGCCAAAGCAGGCCATTTCAATGAAGCCTTAGCAGATGAGTTGCAGTGGAGTGAAGAAGATAAAGCCAACTGGGTTGAAATCTGTAGTGGACAAAAAACCTTTGCTGAATTTCCACCACTTGCCATGGTCTATGCAGGGCATCAGTTTGGACAATGGGCAGGACAACTCGGTGATGGTCGAGGTTTGCTCATCGGACAAATCCTGAATAAACACGGCGAAACAATTGATCTACATCTGAAAGGTGCAGGCTCTACTCCCTACTCACGTATGGGCGATGGTCGTGCTGTGCTGCGTTCGGTAATTCGTGAATATCTCGCTGGACATGCGTTAAATGCTTTGGGCGTTGCATCAAGTCACGCAGTCGGTTTTACCAGCTCAACTCAGGGCGTACAACGGGAAACCCTAGAGCTGGGTGCAATGTTATTGCGCACGTCTGAATGTCATATTCGTTTGGGACATTTTGAATGGATCAATCAATACTCTCCTGAACTCTTGGCTGAATTTACACAAAAATGCATCGAATGGCATTATCCAGAATGTCTTGAAGCTGAAAATCCAATTCTAGCGTTTGCTGAAGCCGTGATTGAGCGTACAGCCATCATGATTGCCAAATGGCAACTGGTGGGTTTTGCGCATGGAGTGATGAATACAGATAATCTTAATATTACAGGTTCAACACTGGACTTTGGCCCTTACGGTTTTATGGAACGTTTCCGTCCAAACTGGATTAACAACCATTCCGATTATCAGGGTCGTTATACTTATCAGAACCAGCCAAGTATTGGACATTGGAATCTTTGGACATGGCTGAACAATCTGATTCCATTAGCATCGACCGAAGACAAAGAACAGTTCAAACTGGATCTGGCAACTTGCCTAGAAAAATTTGAACCAACATTTTTGCAGTATTATGGTCAGGGCTTATGTCAAAAAATGGGATTACCGCATTTTCATAAAGACAGTCTGGATTGCAGCTTTGCCTTCTTGAGAATTTTGCAAACCGAGCAACTGGATTACACTCAAAGCTTTATTCGCCTACAACAACAAGATTACAAAGCTTTAAGAGATGACTGTATTCATGTCCAGCAATTCGATGATTTCCTGACGCATTACCAGAATATCCGTCAACATCAGGATACCGATGAATTAGACCAGCAGATGCAACAGGTCAACCCACAATATGTCCTGCGCAATCATATGGCGCAGAAAGCCATTGAACAGGCTGAACGTGGTGATTTTAGTGAAGTTGATCGTTTATTTAAGCTATTGAATCAGCCCTATCAAAAACAGCCTGATCTGGAAACTGAAGCAGATACGGCACCTTTACCAAGTGATGTACCAGAGGTCATGGTAAGCTGTTCATCTTAATTTTGAGTCGTTATGATTCACTTGAGTCGCTATTGTGGCTCAAGTGAGTTACTTATTTTAAAAGAAGAAAATAATGAAAACTGGATTGATTGCTGGATGTGTTGTTTTAATCATTTTATTGGCCCTGGCTTTTTATCAGTATGGCAAGTTCATCCCAACATTTGCAGCAACGCATACGCCGCTTTCAACCGAAGACATACAGCAGCTCAAACAAAGTAAACCCGTGACCTCAATTGAAGTCTTTAAGAGTCAGCGTATTTTGCAATTAAAACATCAACAGGAAGTCATTCGCAGCTATCCGATGCGTTTGGGCTTTGATCCGATCGGACATAAACAGTTTGAAGGTGATGGCAAAACGCCTGAAGGAACTTATTCTATTGATTGGCGCAATCCACAAAGCGCTTATTATAAATCTTTGCACATCTCCTACCCCAATAAAACTGATACAAGCTATGCCCAACAGCACAATCGTTCTGCGGGTGGCGATGTCATGATTCATGGTACGGTTCCGACACGTGCCACCTCATTTCCTGCAAGTGCGCGCTATATGCCACGCAAAGACTGGACCTTAGGCTGTATTGCAGTGACCAACTCGGATATAGATGAAATATGGCAACTGGTTACTGATCATACGCCCATTATCATTCACCCATAATAGGGATAGCGCTCAGGCGAGTTTGCGGATAAAGGCGGTGATCAAACCGAGCAAGGCTTATTCAGAGGATAAGTTTCTAATCCAGAAATAATCTCATTCCAGCAATCCAGCTCATCACAAGTGATTGTAAAGTAATGTAATCTTATTTATAGCAGAATCCAGTGATGGTTCACTTAAAACGGGAAAAGAAGATAATTTCTACAAAACCTATAAGAAACTATCCACATTTTCTGTGGATAACGCTGTGGTTATCCACAGGATAAAAGTTTTTGCAGTGCTCTACCCTTTATCCTCATCAAAACTCATCTCCTATCAGCCTCTCTATACGAAGGAAAAGAGACGAGTTTATCTATAGAAACTGTTCCACATTTTCTTGGATATGAGCCGCGTTGTAGCGGCGCAAGGGGTAGCCACAGGATAAAAGTTTTTGCTGTGCTCTACCCTTTATTATCATCAAAACTCATCTCATGTCAGCTTCTCTATACGAAGGAAAAGAGATAAATTCATCTATAGAAACTATTCCACATTTTCTTGGATATGAGCCGCGTTGAAGCGGCGCAAGGAGGAGCCACAGGATAAAACTTTTTGCAGCGCTCCACCCTTTATCGTCATCAAAACTCATCTCATATCAGCCTCTCTATACGAAGGAAAAGAGACGAGTTTATCTATAGAAACTGTTCCATATTTTCTTGGATATGAGCCGCGTTGTAGCGGCGCAAGGGGTAGCCACAGGATAAAAGTTTTTGCAGTGCTCTACCCTTCTTTATCATCATCAAAACTCATCTCATGTTAGCTTCTCTATACGAAGGAAAAGAGATGAGTTTCTTTGTAGAAACTGTTCCACATTTTCTTGGATATGAGCCACCACAGATCAATTAAAGCTGATTACTCATCTGGATATTCAAAACGATAACCCACGCCATATACCGCTTGAATCCATTCATGACGATTACCCGTATCAGCCGCCTCTGAAATCTTACGACGCAGGTTTTTAATATGGCTATCAATCACACGGTCTGCCACATCAAAGCTGTCTGGATTGATATGATCAAGCAACTGTGCACGTGAATAGACCTGTCCAAGATGTTCTAAAAACAGCTCCAATAAACGGAATTCGGTTGGCGTCAAGGTCAATGCTTTTTGTTGATACCAAATCCGTTGCTGAGCTTTATCAATACGGAATAAATCGTTTTGTTCTGGTTCCGCTTTACGCTCTAAACGGCGCAAAACTGCCTGAACACGGGCAACCAGTTCTTTTGGACTAAAAGGTTTACAGATATAGTCATCTGCACCCATATTCAAACCTAAAACACGGTCAATTTCTTCAGTACGTGCCGTCACCATAATGATCGGCAGATCAGACTGCTCACGTACTTTACGGCAGATGGTTAAACCGTCCATACGCGGCACCATCAAATCCAGAATCATCAAGCTTGGTTTACGTTGCTGGAACTGGGTAAAAGCATCTTGACCATCATGGAACATACTGACTTCAAAACCAGCAGCTTCTAAATAATCACGAACCAACTGTGCCAGTTCAACCTCATCTTCAACCAACATGATATGTTTCATGGTCTTCATCCTATCCATCATCCTCAACCAAAGAGGATCTAAAAGTTACGTATTTTGTTTTGGGAAAGTCAGTACACAACGTAATCCACCTAATGGTGAATGATCGAAAGTCAGTGAACCACCTAAAGCTTGTGCCAGTTTACATGATAAAGCCAAACCTAACCCTGTACCGCCTGTACTACGTGTACGTGAATCATCGACACGGTAGAAACGTTCACCCAGACGGGCTAGCTGCTCATCATTCATCCCCAATGGGCTGTCATCTACATACAATATCCATTGTTGCTCGTTTTGTTGAGTATGAATCTGTATTTTTCCACCTTGTTCTGTATAACGAACACAGTTCCCCAGCAAATTGACAATAATTTGTTTAAAACGATCACGATCTAACGAGAGTAAAGCCCCTTCACCAGACAAGCTGACGTCTAGCTGATTTTGCTCAAAGGTTGATCTGAAATTTTCGACTTCTTGCAATACCACATCCCACGGATTAACTTCAGCAAAATAGCATTTCAACTGTTGTGCATCGGCCTGAGCCAGATCTGCCAGATCTTGAGTTAATTTTTTCAAACTACTGACCTGACGCATCATGGCCGCAAGGTGTTCAGGTGTGGCTTTACGAATCCCATCCTGCATGGCTTCGATTTGTGCCTGCAACACAGCCAATGGTGTTTTTAACTCATGTGAAGTATCGGATACCCATTGACGGCGTGATTCTTCATGATGGTGCAAAATATCAGCCAAATGGTTGATCTGATTAGACAAATCACCTAGTTCATCATTACGTCTGATCTTAACCTGATGCTGATAGTTACCACGCGTTAATTCTAGCGTTGCTTTTAACAGGCGCTGAATCGGCTTTTTAAAATAGGTCGCCATTAGCAATGCTGCAATCAAACTAGACAGCACGGTTAATGCATAGACTAAAAGCAAATAACGTTTTTGATTACTAAAGAAGTTAATACTGGATGCATCATCCTGATCAAGTACAGGTTTTAATCCCAGATAGCCCACCACCCGTTCATCCACAATAATCGGACGAAACGAGATTTGGTCAGTCGCAGGCTCACCAACAATAAATTGCTGATTTTCATCATATAAGGACAAACGAGAACTCAAACCTAAACGATCTGGAATTGAGACAAAACGCTTTTTACCATGCTCAACAGGCGTATTTAATTTATGCTCCTGTTTATCGTCTTTATCATCTTTCTTTAAACGGAACTGACTTGGACTGAGCGGAAAACGTAACCCTTCAAAGGGTTGATATTCGGAAGGTAAATTCTGCTTTAGAATTTTGAGTTCTTCATCATTAAAGATCTGACGATTTCTCATCTCAACATTATTTTGCGCCAAAGTCGGCGAAAGACTCAATAAAGTATGGTCATTAAAATAACGTTGCTGTAAAGCGATATCATACTGACGGCGTAACCACCATTGAGATAGCCGGTCGTAGTCATCTGGCGCTGCGGTGCCCTCGATTTGCAAGATCTGCGCCTGAATAGCATTGCCCCAGTCGTGATAAACGGTATAGACATTGCCTAAGTTGGCAATTAACCGATCCAGTTTCTGCATCTCGACATCGGCCACATAGCGTGCAAAGTTCTTTTGCATCGTCCAGTGCAAAACACCTAAGCTGATCGTAGCGATCAGTAAGGTGGTCAATAATACCGTTAAAAACAGGCGTAAGGCTAAAGGGACACGACGAACATTCAAAAGCTTAATCTCAATAGTGTTCTATTTATGGATTGTAACCAACATGGTTCAAAAAAACTCTCCATTGTTTCTTCATCTTTATTATCTAATCTTTAATCATCAAATCACAACTGCTTACGCTGGATAAAACAATGAACAAGACAAAAATTGTATTGATGACCACCTTACTCGGTTCTGTTTTAGGTTTGGCTGCCTGTCAGTCGACCACCCCAGCAGAACAGTCAATGAATCGTGACCACCATCGTCACAATATGCAACGTGCACCGCTTACCCCTGAACAGCGTGCTGAATGGCAAGCGAAACGTGAACAGCGTTCAGAACAACGCGAACAAATGCGTCAGGAACATCAGGCACAACGCGCTCAGATCGAACAGGCATGTCAAGGTAAACGTATCGGAGAACGCGTGAACGTTCAATGGAATAAACGTGTGATTGAAGGCACCTGTGAAGTTCGTTTTACACCAGACAAATCACAATTCAAGCGTCAAGCTAATCCAACAACATAATCATCCTCTCCTCTCAGGCGCTTTCGAAGCGCCTTTTTTTTATGCGTTAAATGATTGATTTTTCATTTACACAGCTGCTTACGATTTTACATGAACAGTTTCACTCAAATGCTGGAAAACCACCTACAATCTAAGCGCTTAAGCAGGCTGACCAACAAACTTTGACTTAGCAGTCACTAAGAAATGACCTGCAAAAGCTTGTACCGAACTATAACTTGTTGCACGATTAGCGGTACAAAATGGTGCTCTTGGGCACATTTATCATTGACTAAGATTATAACTCTGGTTTAACCAGTATTGAGGAACCCGCTATGCCACAATACAAAGCACCCTTACGTGATATGCAGTTCGTATTGCACGAATTATTAAATGCTGAAGCACATTACGCAAAACTTCCTGCATTTCAAGACACTGTAAGCCGTGAATTGGTTGATCAATACTTAGAAGCAGCGGCTGATTTCTGCGAGAACGAACTTTCTCCTTTAAACCAAGTGGGCGACCGTGAAGGTTGTACTTGGAACGACGGTGTTGTTACTACCCCGACAGGCTTTAAAGAAGCGTATCAAAAATATATCGAACTTGGCTTCCCATCTCTTTCTGCTGATGAAGAGTTTGGCGGTCAGGCATTACCAAACTCTTTAGGGATCGCAATCTCTGAAATGGTCGGTACTGCAAACTGGTCATGGGGTATGTACCCTGGCCTTTCTCATGGTGCTGTGCGTACTTTAGAACACCACGGTTCTGATGAGCAAAAAAATACTTACTTGCCAAACCTTGTTTCAGGTGTTTGGACAGGTACGATGTGCTTGACTGAATCTCATGCAGGTTCTGACTTAGGTATTATCCGTTCTAAAGCTGAACCAAATGCTGATGGCAGCTATGCAATCTCTGGCGAGAAAATCTTTATCTCTGCTGGTGAACACGACATGGCTGAAAACATCATCCATATCGTACTTGCACGTTTACCGGGCGCGCCAAAAGGTACAAAAGGGATTTCATTATTCATCGTACCTAAATTCCACGTGAATGCTGACGGTTCTGTCGGTGAGCGTAATGCCGTACGTTGTGGTTCAATCGAACACAAAATGGGTATCCATGGTAACGCGACTTGTGTGATTAACTTCGACCAAGCAAAAGGTTACTTGATTGGCCCTGAAAACCGTGGCTTAAACTGCATGTTCACCTTCATGAACACTGCGCGTATCGGTACTGCGGTTCAAGGTTTATCTGCATCTGAATCTTCTTTCCAAGGCGCTTTGGCGTATGCGAAAGACCGTTTAGCAATGCGTTCGCTTTCTGGTCCTAAAGCACCTGAAAAAGAAGCTGACCCAATTATCGTTCACCCTGCTGTTCGCAACATGCTTTTAACGCAAAAGTCATTTGCTGAAGGTGGTCGTGCGCTGGTTTACTTATTGGCTCAATATGCAGACATCGTTGAAAAAGGCGAAACTGAAGAAGAGCGTAAGTTTGCTGACAACATCTTGTCTTTGTTAACACCAATTGCAAAAGCATTCTTAACTGAAACTGGTTCTGAATCTGCGAAGCACGGTGTACAAGTCTTTGGTGGTCACGGCTTCATTTCTGAACACGGTATGGAGCAAATCGTACGTGATACACGTATCGCTTGCCTATACGAAGGAACAACCGAGATTCAAGCGCTTGACTTGTTAGGTCGTAAAGTATTGCAAACTCAAGGTGCAATGTTGAAAGACTTCACCAAGATCATCCATAAATTTGTTGAAGCAAACAAAGACAATGCTGCGATGCAAGAATTCGTTGCGCCATTGGCTGCTGCAAACAAAGAATGGGGCGATATCACCATGCAAATTGGTATGCGTGCAATGCAAAATCCTGATGAAGTTGGTGCAGCTGCGGTTGACTACCTCTACTTCTCTGGCTATGTAACGCTTGCTTACTTATGGGCACGTATGGCACTTGTTGCGCAAGAGAAATTAGCTGAAGGTACAACTGATGTTGACTTCTACAATGCAAAAGTGACGACTGCTCGCTTCTACTTCAAGAAGATCTTGCCACGTGTTCGTTCGCATGTAGACGTACTTTCAACTGGCGTTGCGCCATTGTTTGAACTTGATGCGGAACACTTCGCTTTCTAAACATAGTTTAGAATGAGATGCAACGTTCATCACAGAAAAAGGACTGGTCAGTTTTGACCGTCCTTTTTTTGTTTAATCAATGCTAAATTTATACGATTCAATTTATTTGTTCGTTTTATTTGATCATTTTGCACATGACGCTGTGCGTAGAAAGGAACGATTATGCCAATTTACAATGCTCCTCTAGCAGACATGAAATTCATCTTAAATGATGTATTTAAAGCAGAACAATTTTGGCAGGCGAATGAAAACCTGGCTCATGTAGATGCTGCAACAGCTGAAGCAATTTTAGAAGAAATGGCGAAGTTTGCCCAAAACGTGACACATCCGTTAAACCGTACGGGTGATGAAGAAGGCGCACGTTGGGAAAATGGTGAAGTTTTCACCCCAGCAGGTTTTAAAGAAGCATTCCGTCAATACGCTGAAGGCGGCTGGATCGGCTTAGGTGCAGACGAAGAATGGGGCGGTCAGGCCATGCCAAAAATGCTGACTGTACTGTCTGATGAAATGCTATTCGCAACCAATCCATCATTCATGCTCTACCCGCTTCTTTCTGTGGGTGCAGGTATGGCTTTAAACAGCTATGCATCACAAGAGCAAAAAGAAACGTATTTACCTAAAATCTATTCGGGTGAATGGTCAGGTACGATGTGCTTAACCGAGCCACATGCAGGTACAGATTTAGGGATTATCAAAACTAAAGCTGAACCGAATGAAGATGGTACGTATAACATTACTGGTACGAAAATCTTCATCACCGGTGGTGATAACGACCTCGCTGAAAACATCATTCATTTGGTACTTGCAAAAACCCCTAATGCACCTGCGGGTTCACGTGGTATTTCATTATTTATCGTACCGAAATTCCTAGTGAATGAAGATGGTTCTTTGGGCGAGCGTAACCCTGTTGGTCCAGGCTCAATCGAGCATAAGATGGGGATCAAGGCATCTGCGACTTGCGTGATGAACTTTGATGGTGCCAAAGGCTACCTCGTGGGTAAAGAAAACGAAGGCCTTGCTGCGATGTTCGTGATGATGAACTACGAACGTTTATCAATGGGTATCCAAGGTCTCGGTGCTTCTGAATTTGCTTATCAAAATGCGGCACAATACGCGACTGACCGTTTACAGGGCCGTAGCGCATCTGGCGTTCAATCTCCAAACAAACCAGCAGACAGCATTTTAGTGCATGGTGATGTACGTCGTATGTTGCTCAATGTACGTGCCAACAACGAAGCATCTCGTGCATTTGCGGTGTATGTGGGTCAACAGCTCGACATCACTAAATTCTCAACTGATGCTGAAGCCGTGAAGAAAGCCAATGATCGCGTTGCACTTTTGACACCAATCGCAAAAGCTTACCTTACTGATACTGCTTTCCAAGCGACTCTAGATGCGCAAATGGTCTTCGGTGGTCACGGTTATATCCGTGAATGGGGTATGGAACAATGTATCCGTGATCTTCGTATTGCTCAAATTTACGAAGGGACCAACGGCGTTCAATCTCAAGATTTAATTGGTCGTAAAACTATTAAATGTGGTGGTGCATTCATCGCAGAATACATCACAGAGATTCGTGACTTTGCCAATGATCTAGATACGGATTTAAACTTCATTAAAGATGCAACTCTAGACGCTGCAACTGAAATTGAAGCGATCACCCAGTTCATCATTGAACAAGCAGCTGAAAATGCAGAGTTCCCGAACTCAGCTGCAGTTGATTATCTACATGCTGTTGGTTTACTGAGCTTTGCTTATATGTTCGCAAAAATTGCGGCTGCTGCAAAAGACAAATCTGGTGATTTCTACCAAAACAAAATTGCATTAGCGCAATACTTTGTAGATCGTATCTTGCCGGAATTAGATGCGCGTTTAGCGAAAATCAAAGCAGGTTCTGACTTGATCATGAACTTCAGCGAAGATTACTTCACCAATCAAGCTTAAGTCGCATTCAATCATAAAAACTGCCTCAATCTAGGTTGAGGCAGTTTTTTTATGCCTATAATAAAAACAGCATAAAACTTGCATATCATTCCAATCATCATGTTGAGCATATAAATCGCCATGTCGAATTCAAAAGATAAACTTGAAGGCTTACCTCGTCTACTTGACCGCTTCGGTCACTACGCAGTTGAAGCCTTTCATTATTTAGCCCTGTTTATTATCGGCTGTATGATTGCATGGTCAGCCGTACATACCGTGATTGAGATTCTGACGGTTAAACAATACGCCACCATTGATGATATCTTGCTGCTGTTTATCTATCTGGAACTGGGCGCCATGGTCGGGATTTATTTCAAGACCAATCATATGCCAGTGCGCTTTCTGATCTATGTCGCGATTACTGCACTGACCCGTTTGCTCATTGCCGATATTCAGCATAATCATAAAGCGTCGATGGATTTGGTCATTACCACAGGTTCGATCCTGATTTTGGCGGTGGCGATTCTGGTAGTGCGTTTTGCATCATGGAACTACCCTTCTGTGATTCGTGGCAAAGATCAGGAGCAACAATTGCCTTCCAATAAAACGCCTCGACCGCAAGATGATGAATTGGCATAAATAAAAAAGCAGGCGGATTGCCTGCTTTTCTCATATGAGGATTATGCCACTCGGAAGATACGATATTTGGAATCAACCAGTACATATTTGCCTTGTACCTGCATCCAGTTATAACCACGTGGTGGCTGATAAAGGCGATGGTAGCGATAATTGGATACCATATAACGATTACTACGGAATTCTGACGGTAAGCGCTCACCACGTTTGAAATTGATACGTTGACCATAATGATTACCGCGATCACCATTTGACCAGCGCGGTTGTTCACGGTGATCATGTCGGTGGTCATAACGATCATAGCGCTGATCATAACGGTCTTTATGATCATTATTCCAACGGTTTGAATCTGCCATTGCTGATGCAGATACACCGAGCATGAGTGTTGATACAAGCAATACGACGGTCTTTTTCATTGTGTGATCCTCTGTTTTTTCGATCTGAAATCAGATTAAGAAAAACTCTAGGAGAAAGCATGAATAAAACTCGCGACATTGCAAAGCTTTGTAATGAATAGCGAGAAATTGTGGAGAATATTCTCTATTCAAAATTTAAAAACAGATGTCAAATCAGCGAATAATCTCAATGGTAAAGTTATCATCGGTCACTAAAAGATAACGACCATCGACGACCACCCAATGTCGACCGCGTGGCGGTTCACGCAAAGAATAATAATCCCAATCCCGCACCACATAACGCTCGCTACGGAACTCACCCGGTAATTCATTTCCCACCACAAAGGACTCACGGCGATAGCTGCGGTCATATTGAGTCTCTGGATAATATTCAATCCGAACGCCAGGACGATGGTTTGAATGAGGATAATAGTTATTTTGATTCGGCTGATAATAATAGCCTTTCGGTGGCGCAGTGGGTGTCACGCGCTGATTCGAGAACGCAAATGGGTCTTGCGCAGGCGGCTGATAGGCAGGTGTATTCTGCTGATGATAAGAACGACGTTCTACCCCGCTATATCCACCCCACGCATTATCAGCATAGCTCATTACAGGGAGACCGCTGAGTAGGCTGACCAAGCCATAGATATAAAGTTTAGATTGCTGCATCATGATCTCCCAAAATCAGAGTATGCTTTTATTTTAGAATAAAAAATAAGCGCCACTGTTGTAATAATATTTTTTCAGACTAACTGTTTAATTCCATGGATAAAGAGCAGCTCGCTATAGCCTCTCAGAGATATGTTAGAATCATTTTTTTGGTTTTGAGGCAACATCTGTGGCTGAAATGAATTTTGATCGTCTCTATCAATTTTTCTGTAAAGTTCCTAGCGTACAAGAATCCCGTATCGTGGCGCATGGCGCAGATGGTCAGCATGCATGGTGGTTTAAGTTCAATATTGATGTTGAACATCCATTGGCATGGCAAACAGTTCAGGAACTGGGACATGTCCTCAATTATTTATCGACGAATGAGCGTCTACCCACCCAATTTTTTCCCGTATCACCACCGCCCTATATGAACGGTGAAGCCAAAGATTTTCTGGCTTGGGTGATCCAGTGTAATCATCCAGAATTTAGCCCAGATATCGTCTGTGACTGGTTAGAAGCGCGTTTACCCAACCCTGTAGATGATGACAGCCAGTGGAAAATCAAAACCGATTTAAGTGAACTGGATCAGTTAGCAGATAAAGATCTGGATCAATTGATTCCACCGAGTCCTTAATTTTTATTGATCGTGTATTTCTTTCAACAAGCTGAATACCAAGTAAACCTCCAAATTCAGCTTGTTGAACTCTCGTTCTGAATCACGATAAGTCGTAACCCAAATATTCTTGTGGTGATTCAGAGTAAGGTAAAATCAGATAATTATTTTTTAAAATCAAGTCTTTCATTGCCTTTTGATGAGAGGAATCTAAAGGATAAATGCAAGCAAGATCCTGAATTAAATCTTCAATTTTTTCTGCATTAAAATCTGCTGTTTTGATCCAGCCTAACAACGCTGCTCCAAGCCCGATAAATTCGAAGCCATAATGCTGCATTTTCTGAATTAGCGCATAATTCTCAAAAGAATCAAAATCACAAGAAAAATAGCCATTCGGCATCATCGCCAACTTCAATGCTTCTGTTTCAACAACAGCCACTTTAACCATGATTTCAGTATGAGTAGAGATCAATAGATGTTGATTGAAGTAAACGAGCGCCTCTAGATCACTTTCATCATAGTGCTGCATTTTTCCAGCCAAGCTTTCAAAACTCCGCTGGTGATCTAGACAGCTCAGCTGTTGCACATGATGTTGAAACAACAAAGGTGTGACAATATTACTTTCAATCAGAAGACTGTCTCGACTTCCAAGATCTTCGATTCCTTCAAAATATTGACGATCGTCGAAATAAAGTTGATCACCCAATTGAGCATGCATAGAGGTGTATTCTGCCTGTGCCCTATCATCCAGAACCAGAAACACCTTTTTAGGATAGACCTCCTGTTTAAGGGAGCGATAGCATTCCAAGAGTTCTGCCCAACTTTGAATTTCAACAATATCTGCATAATGATTGAATTGATGTACATCTAAATCAATCTGCTCATCCTGTCTGATATTGAGTTTAATTTTCGCCATTGTGTAGAACTCTATTTATGCTGCATTAAAAAGTGGATAACCCTGTCCATTCCATAAAACGATAGATCCAGTATTTTACTTTTGACTCATCAGCATATTTTGCATAATCCACTGTGATTTGACGTGCATTGGAGTTGCTCCATGCTGCATCAAAGTATTGCCCGGCATCTTTAAACACTGGCGCTTGTGCTGAACCAATCACACGCATATCAGTCTCAAGATTATAGTTTTTCAGATTACGTGCCGTTAAGTTAGCAGAACCCAGAATCATCTCAGCTTGCTGTGCATTGTATTTAAGCAACATCTTGCTATGGCACTGTTCACCACGAGTATCGCACCAACGAATTGGAATACCAGCAGCATTGAGCTCTGATGCAACTTGGCGATTCGGCATGCCATTCTTCTGACGGCCAAATGCATCTTTATTCGGATCGATCATGATACGGATGTTGACACCACGTTGCTGCGCTTGTTTCAGTGCTTCAATAATATTGCGTTCCGACAAATAGAACATCGCCATATCCAGATGCTCTTTACTCTTGGCTGTCTGAATCATCTTCAAGATGCCATCATAAATGGCTTTTTCAGTCAGTACTTGCACCTGCGGCAAGGTTTTGTCTTCGCTCACCCCACCCATAATCACAAAAGGACTAGAACCCTTTGACATATTGGCAACGGCTTGCTCAGTTTGTAAGACATCAATCGCGGTTGGCCCATCCACCACCAGTGCAACATTACTATGATGCGAACTGCCATCATGCGGATTGGCAGAGGTCACCAAACTTTTCCAGCCCTGTTCAGTATCAACTACCAAGGTTTTACGATGATTGGCCTTGAAGTTGAATAACTCAAGATAACTACGCAAGGTAATTTTTTCATCACCAAATGGGCTACTTAACCAGCCACCTTCAGGATTATTACCCAAATTCTGACAGCAGATATACCAAAAACCTGACCAAAGCGGATTAGAAGCGCGCAATGGTTTTAAATCAGTTTCGATCACATCCACACCCGCTTGACGCAACTGTAGATAATGTTTCGGTGTCATTCCACCATAAACCGAATTGATCGGATCGGTTATCACCACAACTTCAACATTTGGATGCAAGCGACGCTTCACAATCAGCGCATCTGTCAACTCTTGCATCAAAGGAAATTGCTTAACCTTTGACTTTCCCACTTCCTGATTAAACAGGAACATATCCAGCACAATGGTGGTCTGTGCCTGATCAATTAAATGAAAGGCTTCCTTGAAAATATGCTGATCGACCTGTTGCTGACCTTGTGCATCGATATAGGTCTGATCGGCTAAAAATTTCACATTGGCATGACGCAACTGCCCAGTAAAATCCAGCCCTTTCGGGAGTGGTTTTACTGTGTGGTAGACTGCCGAAGCAATGTACCCAATCGCAAAAATACTCAATATGACTGCCATGTAACGTCGACCTGACCAGTTTAATTTTCGATGGATTCGTTGGAAGATACGCATATAAACAAAAAAAGCCCTAGCCTAATGGTCTAAGGCTAGAGCTTATACTTTGATTTTTCAATAAGATTTAAGTGAAAAATTAGAAGTTAAAATTCACCCCAACGGTAAAGTTACGGCCCACTTGAGGAATCGTTGATAAGAACGATGCATGTTGGTAAACCTGATCATCTAGCAAGTTATTGGCATTTAGATAAACACGATAGTCACCGACATTGCTGTATTTACCTGAATAAGCCACACCCAGATTCAACATGTTATAGCTTTGCGTATCGGTTTCATAAGCTGCAATCTTGTCTTGCTGGAACACGTGGTAGTATTCAGCTGAACCGCTAAAGCCATCACCGAAGTCTGCATTTACTTTTGTTCCTAGACGACCTGCTGGAACACGCGGGGCATTTTCATTGTCGATCTTGCCGCGAACATAATCACCGAATACACCCACTTTATACATGTCCGAGATCTGATAACCCGCCTCTGCCTCAGCACCATAGAAACGTGCCTGATCCTGCGTATATTTGACCAAACGGAAATCTTTATAACGGTCTAAGGTTTGAGCGTAGATATAGTCATCAAACCAGTTGTGGTAGACATGTACATGGTAGTCAAATTTGTCATTGTCATAATGGAAGCCCAATTCAACATTATTTGACTTCTCTTTACTTAAACGATCATTACCCAGCTCATAAGTATTGGTCGCGAAATGTCCACCATTGGCGTACAACTCTTGTGCTAAAGGTAAACGCTCCTGATGTGAGGCAACTAACGAAAGTTTATAGTCTGGTGCAAACTCCCAGTTGGCAGCGCCTGAAACAGAAAAGGCTGAACCGTCAAAATCTTTTTTGCTTGAGTCATCAATATCAATTTTTTGTTTTTCTGCGCGTGCTGCCAGCTCAACATGGACATCATTAAATTGTGCATGCTCTAAGCCAAAGATGCTCCACTTCTTGGTGGTATTCGGTGCCAAGAACGCTTCTTCACCAGTGAGTTCCAGTTTCTGTTGACCATATTGTGTTCCAATCACCCCTTCCCATGGGCCAATTGGATTATGTACCAACTCTAAACGTCCATCATAGCCCTTGTTTTTAAAGCGCGTAGCGATGGTATCTTCTTCAATTTCATCGTGTTTATAATCGGTATAACTCGCTTGAGCACGTAACTTTTTAAAGCCAGCAAATGGATCATTCAGTTCTGTACGCACATCATAGCGCTCAGATTTTAAGTCAATCCAAGGTCCTGTGCCATGTTCATGGTCGTGATCCTCATGACCATGATCATCGTCACCCTCACCATGATCATGCTCGCCGCAATGTAAATGAGGGCGTCCAGAAAGATGTGCATGGCAGCTTTCATATTCATGGCTATGCCCTGGCAAACCATATTGATCTTGGCGATTGCTATAAGAAATGCCCGTAAAGCCACGATCATAAATCCAGGATAAACCGACATTCACGGTTTGACCTTTGGCAAAGGTATTGTCTACACGGCGCTCTCGCTCTCCTTCATGGACATAATCTGGAGCGATATAATCATTGGCTTCACGCTTTAAGCCCTCGACACGTAATGCAACCTGATCCCCCAGACCAACGGTTACGCCCGCAGTTGCCAGCTTTTCATCACTTCCCGTGTTGTAACGTAAGCCAACATTACCTTCGTAACCTTTTTCAGGCATTTCTGTTGGAATCTTGCTATCGGTGACGTTGACTAAACCACCGACTGTTCCTGCACCAAATAATAAAGTTGATGGACCACGAATCACTTCAACTTGCTTTGCCAATGCGGGATCGACTGTTACCGCATGGTCAGGTGATAAGGTAGATACATCAATGTTTTCAGATGAGTTTTGCAGCACCTTAACGCGCGGCCCATCTTGTCCACGAATGACAGGACGGCTAGAACCAGCACCAAACTGATTTGAATAAATGCCAGGCTCGCTGCTTAGCGCTTCACCAATGGTGACAGCCCCCTGTTGTAAACGTTTTTCATCTACAACGGTATCTGCAACAGCAAAATCTTTTGAGGTTTGCTCAAGCGGATGCGCTTTAATTCGTATGGTATCTAAGGTGGTAACTTGTTCATTTTCTGCTGCAAATGTAGATACAGATACAACAGCTAAAATGGATAAGGTCAAAATATTTTGCGGAAATGACATACCGTGTCCCGAATCAGTTGATCGTTATTTTTTGTTATATTATAACATTTCATTTAATTTGCAATAAAAAAACAGTGCAACAAAGGACATTTGCTACACTGCTTATCCATGATTCAATGAATGGTCGTTTTCCAACGATATGCCTTTTACACTTTCCCATGCAGTTCTCGCTCCGCCTTTATCCAAATTAAGTCAGGGCCATTTACCTGTTGCAGCACTGGCAATTGGTTGTATGACACCTGATCTTTATCGATTATTTACGCAAGAAAATACACCTTTAACACACCAATGGGCAGGTATCTTATTTCCAAACCTGCCATTGGGCCTATGCTTTTGTTTAGTGTGGTATTTAATCTATCGTCCTGTGACTTATCGTTGTCTTGAGATTCAAGATCCTTTAAATATCAAGTCACTGGATGATTTTATTTCTTTCAGCTTTCTGAATTGCATTGCACTTATTATTGGAATTAGCACACATTTGATCTGGGATGGATTAACCCATCTTGATTTTCGAACATTTGCTTTTAAAGAAATTCTGGCTCATAACGTTTCATTTTTGGGTTTTAGCTATCCATTACACTTTATCTTGCAGATTAGTTCTTCAATTATTGCCTTGCCGTTTTTGATAAAAATGTGCTGGGATTATTATAAAATGCATAAACATCATCATCCCATTCCCTCTAAACTCAAGGGATTTGCACTCATCAGTATGATCCTTTCCATCTTATATGGGCTGTTTTCAGTGTTTGACTATAACCGTCATATCAATACTGATCTTTGGAATACTGAACGCTATTTTTTTATTGGCAAATCGATTAATGAATTTACACAAGCTGGCTTAACTGTCTTTACCATGGCTTGTCTATTATTCTTGTTTTTGGATCGGACTGGCCGTATGAAACCATTTTAACAAAAAGCGTCTGTTTAAAATTCGCTTGAAAACATTAAGACTTGAGACTATACGTTCAACAAGGCATAATCTCCCCTTCATTGGTGCTGCGCTGTTTACGCATTCACCTTCTACAGCCAATATAGTTTGGATAAATAATTCAATATGATGCGCACTCATTACTGTGGCTCTTTAACTGAAGCCCAAATCGATCAAACAGTTACTTTATGCGGATGGGTTCATCGTCGCCGTGACCATGGCGGTGTGATTTTCCTTGATATGCGTGACCGTGATGGTCTTGTACAGGTTGTTATCGATCCAGATACCCCTGAAGCATTCGCAACAGCAGATAAAGCACGTTCAGAATTTGTTTTAAAAATTACAGGTCGTGTTCGTCGTCGCTATGAAGGTACTGAAAATGCCAACATGGTGAGTGGCCAGATTGAAGTTTTAGGTAAAGAGATCGAAGTTCTTGCAGCTTCTGATACTCCGCCATTCCCATTGAATGACGAAAATACCAATATTTCAGAAGAAATTCGTTTGAAATACCGTTTCTTGGACATCCGTCGTCCAGAAATGTTAGAGCGCTTACGTTTCCGTTCTAAAGTGACCAACTTGATCCGTAACTATTTTGAAGATCATGGTTTTCTTGACGTTGAAACACCAATTTTGACACGCGCAACGCCAGAAGGTGCACGTGACTATTTAGTACCAAGCCGTGTTTCAAATGGTAGCTTCTATGCGCTTCCACAATCACCACAGTTGTTCAAACAGTTGTTGATGGTTGGTGGTATCGATCGTTATTACCAAATTGCTAAATGTTTCCGCGACGAAGATTTACGTGCGGATCGTCAGCCTGAATTTACCCAAATCGACGTTGAAACATCGTTCATGAGTGACGATGACATCATGGATTTAATGGAAGGCTTAACAGTTAAAATGTTCAACGAATTATTGAATGTAAAATTCGATAAGTTTGAACGTATGACTTACGCTGACGCAATGCGTGATTATGCATCTGACAAACCAGATATGCGTATTCCATTGAAACTTGTTGACGTTGCAGACTTGATGCAAGACGTTGAATTCAAAGTTTTCGCAGGCCCTGCAAAAGATCCTAAAGGCCGTATCGTTGCTTTACGCGTACCGGGTGCTGGTTCTTTACCGCGTAGTGCAATTGATGAATACACCAAATTCGTAGGCATCTACGGTGCAAAAGGCTTGGCTTACATTAAAGTCAACGAACTTGAAAAAGGCATCGAAGGTCTTCAATCACCAATCGTTAAATTCATCGAGCCAATCGTACTTGATCTATTGAAACGTGTTGGTGCTGAGAATGGCGACATCGTTTTCTTTGGTGCAGATAAAGCCAAAGTTGTAAACGATGCGATGGGCGCACTTCGTGTGAAAATCGGTCATGATCTTAATCTTGCAACTTGTGAGTGGGCGCCACTTTGGGTTGTTGATTTCCCAATGTTTGAAGAAACTGATGATGGTAAATGGACCTCTGTTCACCACCCATTCACACTTCCAAAGTCAAGCGTTGAAGAAGTGAAGAACAATCCAGGTGAAGCACTTTCTGTTGCCTACGACATGGTATTGAACGGTACTGAAATCGGTGGCGGTTCACTTCGTATCTATACGTTAGAGATGCAAAAGGCAATCTTTGAAGCTTTAGGTATCGGCGAAGAAGAAGCAGAAGAGAAATTCAGCTTCTTACTCAATGCATTACGTTATGGCGCGCCTCCTCACGGTGGTTTGGCATTCGGTCTTGACCGTTTGATCATGCTCATGACAGGTGCATCTTCGATTCGTGATGTAATTGCATTCCCGAAAACCAAGACTGCTGAATGTCCATTGACTCAAGCGCCAGCACCAGTTGAAGCAAATCAATTGCGTGACTTGGGTATTCGTTTACGCGAAAAGCCAAAAGCTGAAGAAAAATAAACCTTGAGTTTATGCTTCAACAAAAACCCTGCACTCTGCAGGGTTTTTTTATAATCCCTAGTTTTGCTTTGAGATCATGTCCGCTAATGGCATAATAGACTGCTTTTTATTGAGAGGTCAGTCTTATGGCAATGCGTCGTGATGTACGTCGACATACAATTATCATTATTGTGTTTTCACTTGCTCAATGGTTCTTTATGCGTTACATCCTGGCAAATGAACTTTTCAATATGGATACCAACCAACGTATTTTATATTTCTGCGTAAGTAGTCTGGTAGGTGCTTTACTGATTTTTGTTGCACTGATTTATATGGTGCTTAAAGGCAACGCCGATAAATAAGCCACATTAGAATGTCTTTTTACCCTACTCTGCTCCGTATTCTCCCCCTTCCATTTTTGCGCAGTATCGCAAAAGTGGCAGCTTACTTTATCAATCAAAACCCGAATAAAAGTATGCTATGGAAAACCAGAGTCAATCTTGGACTGGCTTATCCTGAACTCAGTCAAGAGCAGAAAGAACGGCTTGCAAGAGAAAGCGTCACCAAACAATGTCTCAGTTATATCGAATCTGGAAAATGCTGGGCAATGCCACCCGAATGGAGCATTCAACAGATTCATACTGTGCATCATCTGGAAGTCCTGACCGATGCGCTGAGCGATCCTCGTGGTGCACTGATCATTACTCCGCATCTGGGTACATGGGAAATGATGAATGCATGGGTACATCAATATGGCATCCCGACTATCATGTATAAACCTATGAAAGATTCGGGATTCAATGCTTTTGCATTGCATGCACGTCAACGCCTCAACGCAACTTTAGTGCCGACAGATGCTTCGGGTGTCAAAGCGCTATTTAAGAATCTAAAACAAGGTGGTTTCAGTGTGATTCTGCCTGACCATGTTCCTGATCCGTCTGGCGGTGTCGTGGTTCCTTTTTTCGGAATTCCTTGCCTAACCAGTACACTGGCCAGCAAAATGGCTCAAAAAACCCAATGTCGTCTGGTGGGATTAAGCTGTTTCCGCCGTGAGGATGGTGAAGGATTTGATGTGTATTGCGATGATCTGAATGATCCAGCGCTGTATGATCGCGACATCGAAGTTGCGACCACTGCACTCAATCAAGCAGTTGAACAGATGATCAACCGCTTTCCTGCTGAATATATGTGGGGTTATAAACGGTTTAGAGGTGGTGATAAGACTGTCTATAAATGAATTACAGACAGTTCACGTAGATTCATATAGATCTAATTATTTAAACTTTACCGTTCGATAAGCAGAGAGTTTCGTAAGCTTCAAGATTTGCGAAACTAATCTTAAAAGTTCTCTTTTAACTTTTAGAGATAGACTTAGTTTCTTCTTCTGCTGCAATCGAACCAGCTTCTCCGCCTCATGACGAACCGCACGGTCATCTTCTAAATGACTCGGAAAATTATCATATTTGCTATGTAAGTAAAAATCTTGAGCGCAAATAGCAGGTGTTATTTGGTAAGTCTTGTATTTACCACACTTCACATCACGGCCAAATAAAATATGATCAACAGGAACCAATTCGGGCATGTTTTGAATAATCATCAGAAAGTGTTCTGCAGCCTCTCTAGACAGAATATAACCTGCTCCACCTAAATGCATAGCTTTTAAATGATATAAACCCCTACCATTTTTTAAAAGTTTGGGAAAGAAAGACAAATCTACTTCTTTATCAAAAGCTTCTAATTTTATGATGTGAACATCATTTGGAATCCAAGAAAAATCCGTAAAAAAACTTTGTATATTATTACCCAAGTGTACATCATCTTCAAAAATTGCAATGTACTCTAAATTTTGATCAACAATTTTTTTCCAAAGCATAACATGGCTTAGCAAACAAGCGACTTCACCATTTGTTAATACGGCTTTACGACTTAAATCGATTCCTACACTTTTAGCAGCATCCAAAGCTGTTGCTGGTGTAATGGCATCATAAAAGTTAAAAGCAATTGAATTTTTCTTAAACTCTTCACAAATATGCTGTCTTCTTTCGGTTGCTGAATCCAGACTAATAACAAAAACACTCATCTAAGAAACCATCATATAGATATTGAAGAATATACGTTAAGATTATATAC
>NZ_LZPJ01000005.1:0-21970 GCF_001729365.1 Acinetobacter sp. YK3 | reverse complement strand
CAAGAAAATTTAAAATATACTAAATATTTGTTTTTATTAAAAATTTATAACAAAAATAACATATATAAAAAAACAAAATAGCAAAATATAAAATGATTAAAATAAATAAAAACAATAGCTTAAAAACAAAAGTGGATTCCATGCTTTAAACCCTACCCTATTCTTTAGTCTTATATTTTTTATGATTTTATGCTTTAATACAGCCACTTTTTTTACTTCATCTGTCTTACTGTCATCCAGTAGATAGAACTTGTACGTTGTACACACTTTAAAAAGGCATCACCATGACCCAAGTGAACGCACCAGAATTCGTTCGTCACCCTAAGCTAATTGCATGGGTGGAAGAAATTGCAAAATTAACCAAACCAGCAAATATCGAATGGTGTGACGGAAGCGAAGAGGAATATCAACGTCTAATGGACTTGATGATCGCTAACGGCACCATGCAAAAGCTCAACCAAGAAAAACATCCTGGTTCTTATCTTGCAAATTCTGATCCTTCTGACGTTGCTCGTGTTGAAGACCGCACTTATATCTGTTCACAAAATGAAGAAGATGCTGGCGCAACAAATAACTGGGTTGCACCTGCGGAAATGCGCGCAAAATTAAATGGATTATTTGACGGCGCAATGGAAGGCCGTACCATGTATGTGGTTCCCTTCTCGATGGGTCCTTTAGGAAGCCACATTGCTCACATCGGTATCGAATTAACAGATTCTCCTTACGTTGCTGTCAGCATGACAAAAATGGCACGTATGGGCAAAGCAGTTTATGACGTGTTAGGCACAGATGGCGAATTCATCCCATGTGTACACACGGTTGCTGCACCGCTTAAAGATGGTCAAAAAGATGTTGCTTGGCCATGCAATAACGAAAAATATATCGTTCACTATCCAGAAACTCGTGAAATCTGGTCTTACGGTTCTGGTTACGGCGGTAATGCTTTACTTGGTAAAAAGTGCTTAGCATTACGTATTGCTTCTGCAATGGGTCGTGAACAAGGCTGGTTAGCTGAACACATGCTTATTTTAGGCGTGACCAATCCGCAAGGTGAAAAACACTACATCGCAGCAGCATTCCCTTCTGCTTGTGGTAAAACTAACTTTGCAATGTTGATTCCACCAGCTGGCTATGAAGGCTGGAAGATTGAGACTGTAGGTGACGATATTGCTTGGATCAAACCAGGTGAAGATGGTCGCTTATACGCAATCAACCCTGAAGCTGGTTTCTTCGGTGTTGCGCCGGGTACAAATACCAAAACCAACCCGAACTGTATCGCAACGATGCATAAAGATGTTATCTATACCAACGTTGCAGTGACTAAAGACGGCGAAGTATGGTGGGAAGGTCTAACTAAAGAAGTTCCAGCTGATCTTATCACTTGGAAAGGCCAGCCGTACGTTGAAGGCGAAAAAGCTGCACATCCAAACTCACGCTTTACCGTTTCTGCGGGTCAATGCCCTTCGATTGATGCTGACTGGGAAAATCCAGCGGGTGTACCAATCTCGGCATTCATCTTCGGCGGTCGTCGTGCAGACACAGTGCCTTTAGTCTCTGAAGCATTTGACTGGGTTGATGGCGTTTATAAAGCTGCAACTATGGGTTCTGAAACAACTGCTGCGGCTGTTGGTCAACAAGGTATCGTTCGTCGCGACCCATTCGCAATGCTTCCATTTGCTGGTTATAACATGGCTGATTACTTCGGTCACTGGTTACAACTAGGCAAAGAAGTTGGCGCGAAAGCTGAAGCTGCTGGTAACAAATTACCAAAAATCTTCAACGTAAACTGGTTCCGTCGTGACGCTGAAGGCAACTTCGTATGGCCTGGTTTTGGTCAAAACATGCGTGTTCTTGAGTGGATCATTGATCGTTGTGAAGGCCGTGCTGAAGCGACTGAAACACCAATCGGTTACGTTCCAACTTATGAACAATTGAACTGGACTGGTATTGAGTTCTCTAAAGAGCAATTCGAAACAGTAACAGCGCAAGATAAAGACCAGTGGATCAAAGAACTTGAAAGCCACACCGAGCTATTTACTAAACTTGGTGATCGCTTACCTCAAGCACTTAAAGATCGTCAAAATGAATTATTAGCAGCTGTTAAATCTGCTTAATTTCTTTCACATCCCTCTTTAAAAAGGGATTCAGAGAGAGTAAAAAGGTCGCTTAGGCGGCCTTTTTTAAGGGCTTTTCGAAATTTTCTATCAATCCCCTGCTTAGCTCTAACTATTCCCATTAAGCTTTAGACAAAATAAATTGCAAAGTTAACGAATATTAACAATAATTGTAATAATAATATTTCTCATTTACATGGTTGTAGGCATGAGTTCTTCTCCGCTGTTCAAACGCACTCCTCTCTTTTTAGCAATCTCTACATTAGTCAGTATCAGCTCATATAGCCATGCACTTGATGAAGGATCGCAACAACTCCCAACAATTAAAATTCAAGCTACTCAGGATGATGGTACTAGCGAAAAAACTAAAGCTTACACCATTAAAAATAGCTCAAGTGCAACCAAACTAAATATCGAAGCCAAAGAAACACCTCAAACCATCAATGTTGTCACACGCCAACAAATGGATGATTTTAATTTAACAACAACCCGCGATATTTTAAATAACACACCCGGCGTTACTGTAACTGGTCTAGAAACCAACCGTACGACCTATACTGCACGTGGTCTCGATATTTCCAACATCCTCTATGACGGTATTGGCTTCCCTCAACTCGATAGCTACAACTATAACAATGTCGATCCTGACAGTTATTTTTATGATCGTATCGAAGTCATTAAAGGTGCAGATGCTCTAACCAATGCGCTCGGCGACCCAGGTGCGACCATTAACTACATTCGTAAACGCCCAACCAAAGAATTCCAAGCCAATGCTGGTGTTAGCTATGGTTCATGGGATACGCAACGCTATGAGGCAGATATTTCGGGTGCCTTAACTCAAAGTGGCAATGTCCGTGCTCGTGTCAGTGCCTTTGAAAAAACAGGTAATTCTTATTTAGATAAATACTCGGAAGAGAAAAATGGCGTTCAAGCGATTGTCGAAGCAGATTTAACACCCTCAACAACAGCAACTGTCGGCTACTCTCGCTTAAACCAATATACCAATGGCTCACAATGGGGATCATTACCTTTAATTAATGATGCAGGACAACAACTCAGCTATCCAAGAAACTATAACTATGCATCTCCATGGACATTTTATGACTGGAATATTGACAACTACTTTGCCGATATTTCACAAAAATTAGGTGGCGATTGGGTTGCAAAAGTAACTTACAATTACAAGCGCTCAAAAGTAGACGATCAAATGCTCTATCTTTCTGGCAATCCATCTTCATCAGACAATACCTCTGGTATCTCCTTATTCCCTGAGATTTATAATCAAGTTTTTCGTGAGAAAGCCGCGAATGCTAATATTCAAGGAACATTCCCCTTATTTGGTCAGCGTCATGAATTAAGTATTGGTTATTCTTGGTTAAATTACACAGCACAAAGCCAATATCAATATGGCAGTAGCTTAAATACAATTACAACTGATCTTGAAAGCTGGTCTCCATCAACACAAACATGGGGTGATACTTATTATGCTGCCGATGAAGATTCAACACTAAAATCAACGCATGCAGCCACTCGACTCCACCTTACAGATGATCTCAAACTTATCTTAGGTGTTAACTTCTCGGAAGTTGAAACCACCGAATACAGCAAAGATAAAACTTCGCCTTATGCTGGATTGACCTATAACTTCAATCCTGAATATACAGGTTATATGAGCTATACTTCAATTTTCCGCCCGCAAACTGTTCTCAACTCTGCAACAGGTGAAACTGCTGCACCAGTAGAAGGCAAAAGCTATGAAGTGGGGATCAAAAGTTCATGGTTGGATGGTCGCTTAACAGGTAATTTTGCTGTATTCCGCACCGATGAAGAAAACTTTGCCTTAAATCCACTCTGGGACACAAGCTCAGGGAAATATGCCTCTCAAATTGGTACTATGCGCAGCCAAGGTGTTGAAGTTGGCTTATCAGGCAATGTCACAGACAACTTAAATCTGGTCTTTGGTCTCACCAGCTTGAGTCTGAAAAATATGGAAAATGGCGATAAAGCACGTGCCAATATACCGACCCAAACCATTAATTTACTTGCAACCTATACGGTTCCACAACTACCAAAGCTTAAAATTGGCGCTGGTGTGAAATGGCAAGATGATATTGAAGATACTTCATATTCATCAATTACACAGGACTCTTATGCACTACTCAGTGCAATGGCTAGCTATGAAGTGAATAATCACTTATTGGTTCAGCTCAATGGTAACAATTTGACCAATGAAAAATACTTAACAGGTTTATCTGGTGGTCAAGGTTATTACGGTGCACCAGCAAATTACACGGTTGCATTCAAATTTAAATACTAATCAATCGCCACAAAAAAGCCCCTTACCGATCATTCAGATAAGGGGCTTTTTTTTATGAAAAGACTTAAGCGGCAACAGTTGTATGTGGTTTATTTGCCAAATACGCATCTAAACTTTCAATCTCGCTTTGCGCAAAGTTTAGACCAAGCTTAGAACGTCTCCATAAAACATCCTGACTATTGCTTACCCACTCAAAAGTACATAAGTAATCGACTTCTTTTGCATACAAACCTTGACCGAAATGCGGTCCAAGCTGCTCAACCGAAGTTGCATCACCCAAAATATTCCAGATGCGCGAACCATATGCAGATGCCCAACGTTTTGCTAAAGCTTCAGAAGCATCTGTAATTTGTGCGCGAATTTCTTTTGCCAACTGTTCAGCCGACTCCATATTTTCACCACCCGGTAAAGCTTCTGTTGCAGTCCAGCTACCCTTCATTTCAGGGAAGAATGGTTTTAACTGCTGCATAGCAGACTCAGCAAGCTTACGGTAAGTGGTTAATTTACCGCCAAATACTGAAAGTAATGGTGCTTGATCAGCCGACTCTTTAGACAGTGCTAAGGTATAGTCACGAGTAATGGCAGATGGATTATCAGACTCATCATCACACAATGGGCGAACACCCGCAAAAGTCGACACAATATCCGCTTGCGTTAACTGATTTTTAAAGTGTGCATTGCTCACTTTGATCAGATAATCGGTCTCTTCCTGGGTAATTTTCACTTGTGCTGGATCACCTTGATACTCACGGTCTGTCGTTCCAATCATGGTGTACTGATCCAGATATGGAATCGCAAAGACGATACGACGGTCATCATTTTGCATAATAAATGCTTTGTCGCCTTCATACAGCTTCGGCACGATAATGTGACTACCCTGAATCAAACGAATACCGTATGGTGATTTAAGCTGTAAATCCTGCTTGATAAACTGCGCTACCCAAGGACCAGCAGCATTCACCAAAGCTTTTGCTTTAATCTGGAATTGGCCTTTTTCATTTTCCAGAACAACCACCCAATACTGCCCTTCACGTTGTGCTGATAAACAACGGGTACGCGTCACAATATCTGCACCTTTTTCACGGGCATGCATGGCATTGAGCACAACCAGACGAGCGTCATCGACCGCACAATCTGAATACTCAAAACCACGGGTAATCGCCGCATTTAAAGGGCTGTCTTCTTTAAAATAGACATTGTTTGAGCCCAATAATTTTTCACGCTTACCAAGATGATCGTAGAAGAATAAACCTGTACGAATTAACCAAGCTGGACGCAAATGCGGACGATGCGGCATGATAAAACGCATTGGGCGGATAATATGCGGTGCTTTTGCTAACAATACTTCACGTTCAGCCAATGCTTCACGCACCAAGCGAAACTCTTTATGTTCAAGGTAGCGTAGACCACCATGAATGAGCTTACTACTTGCAGAAGATGTATGGCTCGCCAAATCATCTTTTTCGCACAAGAAGACAGACAAACCACGTCCTGATGCATCAGCTGCGATACCAACACCGTTGATACCACCACCAATCACAGCAAGATCATAAATTTTGTCATTTAGCTGAGGAGAAGTTTGCATAAATCACCGCAAATGTTCATTATTGTTCAATTACGAACATTTAAACATGTTAAATGAAAATAAACAATAAAAAATGAGCGCAAAAAACCCAATTTCTAAACATTTTTAGATAAATGGTCAAAAATGAAAAGTAAGATAATGCAAAGATAAAAACGATGGAAAGCTAGTATTTATAAGAGAATCAGGATTATTTTAATAAAGTGCTCTTGAGCCAAAAGCCTTTAGCTCAAGAAAAGTAACAATTTTTCGAAAATGAAGATTTATTTTGCAATAATCAAACCAACATCCAGTTCCTGAATGGTTTTCATAAAGGCATCATTCGGTTGCTGATCGGTAAAAATACAATCCACCTGCTTGAGTGAACCTAAGCGAATCATGGCATTACGACCAAATTTACTGCTATCGGCAGCAAGAAAAACCTGACGTGCGCTGGAAACGATTTCTTGAGAAACGCAAACTTCCTGAAAATCGAAATCCAGTAAAGTCCCATCCTCTTCGATTCCACTGATCCCGACCAGTGCATAATCGGCTTTGAACTGTTTAAAAAAGTCCGCAGTCGCTTGTCCAATTACCCCACCATCTGGACGAACACGACCACTGGCAATTAGAACTTCAAAGTCTTCTTTGGTACTGAGGATTTTCGCAACATTGAGGTTATTGGTAATAATCCGCAGACCAGTATGGTTTAACAATGCATGCGCAATTGCTTCGGTTGTGGTACCAATATTGATGAATAATGAAGCATGATCTGGAACGGCTGCAGCGACAGCGGCTGCAATCGTTCTTTTTTCTTCCAGCATATGGCCGACACGCATCGTATATTCAGTGTTCTCTACACTTGAATCATGCGCTGCGCCACCATGGTAACGACGTAATAACCCTTCATCCGCCAATTGATTAATATCACGACGGATGGTTTGCGGGGTAACATCAAAATGTTGAGCAAGCTCCTCAATACTGATATAGCCACGTTCTCTCACTAACTCGAGGGTTTTCTGTTGGCGCAATATCAAGCTCATGCTCATCCATCCTGTATTATTTTTTACGTCTTACTCAATCTGGTTATTTTAGCTTAATCTTCCGCCCAATCACGAGTACGTCCGACTGCTTTTAACCAACCTTTATACAGTTTTTCAGTCACTTCCTGACCGCATTCTGGCGTAAAGGTATTTTCAATGGTCATTCTACTTTTTAATTCGTTCAAGTCAGACCAGAAACCGACGGCCAGGCCCGCAAGGAAGGCTGCGCCCATACCCGTTGTTTCTTTCATTGCTGGACGCTCTACCGAAGTGCCCATAATGTCTGCTTGGAACTGCATCAAGAAGTTATTTGCCGTTACCCCACCATCCACACGTAAGGTACGTAACTTTTCACCCGAATCCTGTTGCATGGCATCCAGTACATCACGTGTCTGATACGCAATCGATTCCAAGGTTGCACGGATAATGTGTTCAATACTCACACCACGAGTAATACCCAAAATCGCACCACGTGCAGTCGGATCCCAATACGGTGCACCCAAGCCCGTGAAGGCAGGCACAACATAGACCCCATTGCTATCTTTTACTTTGGTTGCATAGTATTCAGAATCATGTGAGTCATTAATGGCTTTCAGCTCGTCACGTAACCACTGTACACATGAGCCACCATTAAACACCGCACCTTCCAATGCATAGTTCACTTCACCACGCGCACCACATGCAATCGTGGTCAACAAACCGTGATCTGACTGAACAATACGTTTACCTGTATTCATGAGCAAGAAACAGCCCGTACCGTAGGTATTTTTTGCCTGACCGACTTCAACACACATTTGACCAAACAAGGCTGCCTGTTGATCACCCGCGATCCCGGCAATTGGAATTCCAATTTCCTGACCACTAATGGTGTGAGTATAACCATAGACTTCAGAAGAACTACGCACTTCTGGCAACATTGCTTTCGGAATGTTTAATGCTTCAAGTAGCTTGTCATCCCACTCCAATGTTTCAATGTTGAATAACATGGTGCGTGATGCATTGGTGTAATCAGTCACATGGACTTGACCATTGGTCAGTTTCCACAACAACCATGTATCAACGGTACCAAATAACAGTTCGCCACGTTCTGCGCGCTCACGACTTCCCTCAACACGATCAAGAATCCACTTAATTTTTGTTGCCGAGAAATATGGATCAATCACCAAGCCCGTCACTTTACGCACGTAGTCTTGCCAACCATCCTGACGAAGCTGATTACAAATCTCATTACTTTGACGGCTTTGCCATACAATTGCATTGTAGATAGGTTTACCTGTCTGCTTATCCCAGATGACCGTTGTTTCGCGTTGATTAGTGATCCCAATCGCTGCAATCTGATCACTTGAAATGCTTGCCTGCGCTAAAGCTTCTACCCATACTGCGCTTTGCGTCGCCCAGATTTCCATAGGATCATGCTCAACCCAACCTGGTTGTGGGTAAATTTGCGTAAATTCACGCTGAGCAATACTGATGACATTCGCATCGTGATCCAATACGATTGCACGTGAACTCGTTGTACCTTGGTCAAATGCAACCACGTATTTTTTTTGACTATCTGTAGAGATCATGACATACCTATCCAGACTTGCTTGTGTATAGTGCAATAAATTAAATGCCCGTTAAAAAACGGGCTCTAAATACTGCAAAAAAGCAATGACTTCTGTATTAAATAAAAAACTTGGCAGATTATATGCAAAATTGTTCGAAAACGAAAATTCTTTCTTTAACTTTGAACATAAAAACGATGAATAGCCCGTGTTTTAAAGATAACTCACAATAAAAAACTGTTTTTATGCGATACTAAAAGCAGAAATAACAGGACCATTGATATGAAAAAAACGAATTTATTCTTTCTTGTAAGCGGTACTCTTCTTATTGCAGCCTGTCAAAGCAGTCCACATCAATATAATGGTGTGACTGGCTATCAAATTGAAAATAAAACAACAACTTCGGCGACGATTGCTTATACACTTGCCGCTCACAGCAATCGTGATATTGACGAGAAAAAGTTACAACACGCTTGTAAGCAAGTGTTAGGTGCAGAAAAAAACTACAAAATTTCAGTGCTTAGCGTTAATGAAATTATGAATCCGACACAGCAAGAACAATACGGCGTCAAACTCGGTAACAGTCGCGCAACTTTTGGTCTATCGAACTCACCAGACTTAAATAATAGCGAAGGTTATGCGACCCGTCAGGCGCTTGAAACACGTCCAACTACATTAAAAGTTGTACGTTACACCTGTTCTTGATCAGGCTGATTGCGAAAAAAAGGACGTATCCAGCTCAGAATACGTCCTTTTTTTTATCATTTTAGAACATCGTGAATAGAGAGATCTTTATCAAATACAGATTTTGCAAAAGGACATAACGGAATGACTTTCACCTGACGCTGCCTGACGAATGCGATTAATTCATGTAGAAGCTTGTGTCCAACACCTTGACCACGAAATTGATCGCTGACATCCGTGTGGTCAATAATTAACATGCTATCTCCTGCCCATGTATACGCCATTTCTCCCGCTAGCACGCCATCTTTCAACAGCTTGAATGAACCATGTTTACCGTCATCAGTTTGTTCAATTCCCATGTGCGCTCCTCATCTTGTTATTCAATCCAGTCGCAAAATTTCATTCTTTAACTTCAATGTTTTAACATGGGCGTTAACCCTGCTTTGTTAAAATTTTATATTTATTTATGAGACAATCGTGGTCATCCTTAACCACAATCACTTTTATTTAGTACGATAAAAACTCACATTTCGGAATTCTTTGGATTCATCCAGATCAGGCCACGTTGTGGCACTACGTTCGTCAATTTTTAGATATTGAGGATGACTAAAATTCTTCACCCGACTATCTGCCACCCACACTTCAGGTGCAAATTTCAAAAATTCATCTAAAAAGAAACGATTACATTGATCATAGAGTACATCGGCTGCTAGCAGCACATCGACTTGCTCTGCTTGATATAAATCGTCCAGATATTCCAGTTCAACATCATTCAATAGTGCATTTTCACGACATGATGCCAAACTGACAGGATCAATATCACAGCAAATCACCCGTTTTGCGCCCGCCATTTTTGCTGCAATGGCAACCACACCAGATCCAGCGCCAAAGTCCAGCACCACTTTATCTTTGACATGATGCGGCTCTGCCAATAACCATTGCGCCATTGCCAGTCCAGATGCCCAACAAAAAATCCAGTACGGTGTCTCATTCCAGATTCTGCGGATTACTTCATCATCTAAACGATCTGTTGGAAATACAGGTGGAATTAACCAGAGTGAAATCGGTGTTTCAGGTAGTTGCTGTGCCAGCAAATCCGTGTTTGGAATCACCTCATGCAATGCTTTAAGCAATTGCTCAGGGGCTTTGGCAAATTGAAAAGTACAGCTCATATTTGTTTAATTCTAAAAAAACCCCTCTTAGCGAGGGGTTGTTGATGCTTATCCTAATGCTTTTTCAGCAGCTTCTACGGTTTGACGAATTAATGTGGTGATGGTCATTGGACCTACCCCACCTGGTACTGGTGTATAAGCAGACGCAACTTCTTCGATGCCGACCAACTGAATATCACCCACACCACCACCATCACGTGGGTGGAAACCAGCATCAACAACAACTGCACCTTGCTTGATCCAGTCTTTTTGAATTAATTCAGCTTTACCCACTGCACCCACAATAATATCTGCCTGTTTTACAAGATCAGAAAGATTTTGTGTACGTGAATGGCAAATAGTCACAGTTGCATTGGCTTGTAATAGCATCATTGCCATGGGTTTACCCAAAATCGCTGAACGGCCTACCACTACAGCATGTTTACCTGAGATTTCAATATTGTTTTCTTTTAGAATCGTCATGATGCCCGCTGGTGTTGCAGAACCATATGCTGCTTCGCCCATTGCCATACGGCCAAAACCAAGACAAGTCACACCATCCACATCTTTTTCCAATGAAATCGCATCAAAACATGCTCTTTCATCAATTTGTTCAGGTACTGGATGTTGTAACAAGATCCCATGAACATCTGGATTGGCATTTAATTTTTCAATTTCAGCCAAAAGCTGTTCAGTTGTGGTTTCTTTTGGAAGTTCAACTTTAAGAGAATCCATACCGACACGGCGGCAAGCATTTCCCTTCATACGCACGTAAGTTGCAGATGCACCATCATCGCCAACCAGAATGGTGGCCAAGATTGGGGTACGTCCCGATTTTGCTTTTAATGCTTCTACACGTACCAATAAATCCGTTTCAATTTGTTTTGCTAATGCACGACCGTCTAAAACCAATGCCACAGCGCATCTCCAAAGTGGGTATGAATGAATTGGGTAAATAATACATGATAATTTGACCAATATTCTTTTAGATGTTGTTTTTATGTGCATATTCGCGATAAACACTATTGTTTTTTTTTTAAAGATTGCTAATATGTGCATCACCAAGAGATGGCGGGGTGGCAGAGTGGTCATGCAGCGGACTGCAACTCCGTGTACGCCGGTTCGATTCCGACCTCCGCCTCCATTGGTAAAGCCCGAGTGGTGAAATCGGTAGACACAGGGGATTTAAAATCCCCCGCCCACAAAGCGTGCCAGTTCGAGTCTGGCCTCGGGCACCATTTTTCAGCTAATGAAATTATGGTGCAAATAAAAATCCAGCGTAAGCTGGTTTTTTTATGCCTGAAATTTGGGTCACAAGAAAAAAAAAAAAGCCAAGCATGATAGCTTGGCTTTTGCTACTTTTAAATTTACGCCACCTGTTGAGCAGTTTTCATTGGCAATAAATTTTTATCCAGACTTAACTGATAGCCACGGCTTTGATCAATCGCATATACAGGTTTTTTGATTGAATCCAGATAAATCCATTGGGATTGGACGTGTGTCTCATCAAACTGAACCATCAAATACCCTCTCTGATTCAAATTGCAATAATTCAATTCATCAATCAGTGTATTAAAAGCAAATTCGAATTGCTGTAACTGCGCCAAAGGAATATTCAGGTACTTTTCCAAACCCGGTGAAGACACCGAACTGGTGGCAAGCTCTACACCGACAAATGCACCATCTTTACTATATAGATTAGAAGACCATGCATTGTGCGTATCCCCTGCCAGCACCACGACTTTTTTCTTTAATTGCGCCAAAGTGCCATACAGAATTTCACGTTCTGCAAAATAACCATCCCATGCATCAAGGTTATAAGGCGCGACAGTTAACACACGTGCTTTTTCTTGTGCAGTCAGCGTTGGATCACCTTTCTGCAAACGGATTTTGAGGGTAATCAGCTCAGCAATCTGTGCATTCATTTTTTCCAAAGTTTCATCACTCGGATTTCCCGAAGTAATTTCTGCCAACGCAAACAGCAACTCAGCAGGTACCAGCATTTTGGTCATGAGAATTTGCTGACCCAAGACATTCCATGTCGCTGTTGATTGCTGCAATTTTCCAAGCAACCAGTCACGTTGGGTATAACCCATCAAAGTACGTGCGGGATTAGTTAAATCAGCCTGAAACCTAGCAGTATCCAGTCCTGTAGCTGTCAGATAGTCGTCATAATCAAGTTGTTCATCACGCGCAATAATACGGGTATCTAACATGGTCAATTGCACCAAGCTGCCAAAGTCAAACTGGCGATAAATCTTGGTATGTTGATCATCAACTGGACGAATCGGCATCCATTCGAAATAAGCCTGTAATGCGGCAAGTTTACGCTCTAAGAAAGGCCCTTCATCTGGCTGATGATTTTCCGCACCCTCTCGCCATGTATCATTGGCTAACTCATGGTCATCCCAGATTACAATAAAGGGATGACGTTGATGTGCTGCCTGCAAATCCAGATCTTCACGATAGAGTGCATAACGCTTGCGATAATCATCCAGCTTGATAATTTCCTTATCATTATCTGCGGGTAATGTCCGCCCCAACTCCTTCGCTTCTTCCGTGGCATAGCCAGTGGCACCATATTCATAAATATAGTCCCCCAGATGGATGATCACATCGACATTTTGCTTGGCCATTTCACGATAGACATAAAAATAGCCTGCTGGATAATTCGAGCATGAACACACCGCAAAACTGACTTTAGAGGTGCTGGTGGGCAAAGTTTTGGTTCGCCCGACTGGAGAAATTTTATCTCCAAAGATAAAACGATAGAAATAACTTTGATCTGGAATCAACCCTGTCGCATCGACCTTCACGGTAAAATCTTGCGATGCAGCCGTTGTCACCTTATCCGTTTTTACGATCTGCTTAAATTGGTCATCCAGTGCAATTTGCCAAGTGACTTGCAAACGTGCACTGCTGTCATTGGGTGTTAAACGTGTCCATAAGATCACACGATCTTTCAAGGGATCACCACTGGCAACACCATGTTCAAAATTGACTTTTAAAGTTGAAGATTCCTGATCAGAGCTATCATTACACCCTGTGAAACCAACCGATAAAGATAACGCGCCGAAACCGAATAAACTTTTTTGAATGAGTTCCCGCCGAGAAATTTTTGCTGTCATGTGATAGCTACCTTTACTTTTATTCGTTTAAATAAATGAGTAAAGTTAATTCGCCAACATGAAGCTTTGATCTCAGTTTAATGAAATAATCATGAAAAGAAGCCTTTGCCGTTTATTTTTTATCAGATAACTGCATGAATCGCTTGAAAAGAAAGCAAATAGTGAGTTTTACTCTTGCCAAGTTTTAAAGTGTCCTCTATTATTGCGCACATGCCCGAGTGGTGAAATCGGTAGACACAGGGGATTTAAAATCCCCCGCCCACAAAGCGTGCCAGTTCGAGTCTGGCCTCGGGCACCATTTTTCAACTAATGAAATATGGTGCAAATAAAAATCCAGCGTAAGCTGGTTTTTTTATGCCTGAAATTTAACACTACAAAATAAAAATGCCCGAGCAAAAGACTCAGGCATTCGATAGAAAACAATAAAGATTATTCCACCCGAATAATTTTACCATTCTCATCATGATGAACAACACTCACCTTCTGCTGACGTCCAGCCTGAATTTCTTGCTCAGGGAGCTCAAAATAACGTGCATAGTCAGGCAGTGTCTTTTCCACCACATGTTTTTGATGCACACGCTTGGCAGGCAACAATCCCCAAAGCAATAACGCAACTGCACACATAAATAAGGCAGTTACACCATGCTCAAGACCATCACTAAATGCCGACATCAAACGCTGGGCAATATGGGTCTTTTGTAATTCAACCAACACCCACACCAAAATAAATGGACGCCATAATAATAGCCAGGCTGCCCACATCATTGCGGTAGTTGTTGTCGAAAAATAACGTTTGTGCCATGGGAGCTGGCGACGTACATCAATAATCAAACTGTCTGCTTTCATTGCTTTTTCTCAGCAAAAATGAATCTTTGCGATTCAACGAATTCCACGATCTGGGCTAATCCAACGGGCACGCTTTTCATCATTACGCAACAGGACCTTTGGAAAGGCGACGATTGTAGCAGTAATCGTGATCAACCAAAACACAAATGGGTACCAAATCATCCAATAATAATTTTTCCCTAGGTTTGGTTCATAACGACTATCCATCCATTTGCTTAAAGCAAACTGAATTAAACAGGTTGCCCCCAATAAAATTCCACTACCATACGGTAAAAATGGTGAGCTGACGATCGCCAATGCCGGTATTGCAAGAATAAAATGCAATAACCAGATCACAGCCATAATAAGCATCAAATATGACCAAATGAGTGTCAAACATAGCTCAAACATCAAAGGCCATAAAAAATTTAATTTGGGTTTTAGGAATACATCAATATTCTTGACCAGAACCTGTGCCCCGCCCATAGCCCAACGCAAGCGCTGCTTCCATAGACCGTTCAAAGTCTCAGGCATTAAAATCCACACCAGTGCATTCGGCTCAAAGCGCACATCCCAGCCTGCGCGTTGCAGTTTCCAGGTAATATCAATGTCTTCGGTCAACATGTTCGGTGACCAATAATCCACTTGATGCACAGCACTTTTACGGAATGCGGTAATGACACCAGATACGGTAAATAAACGACCAAAAGTACGCTGGGCACGTTTGATCATACCGACAATCGAAGAAAACTCCCCAACCTGAATCCGCCCAAGCAATGTTGAACGGGTCCGAATACGTGGGTTACCTGTTACAGCCGCAACCGTTGGATCTTCCAGAAAGTGTCGCATCATCCATTTTGCAGCATGTGGATCCAGCAAGGCATCGCCATCAATCCCGATCAGGAATTCAGCATCAGTCATCAAACTGCCCGCTTGCAATCCCATTGCCTTACCCTGATTTTGTGCCAAATGCACCACACGCAATTTGTCATACTGTGTCGCTAAGCGATCCAGTACTTCACCTGTATTATCAGAACTACCATCATTAATTGCGATGACTTCAAAGTTTGGATAATCCAGTTTCAATGCATGGCTAATGGTTTCTTCGGCATTGTCCCCTTCGTTAAAGCAGGGAACCAATACCGCAACTTTTGGGTATTCAGGCAAAGTGGCGGGTTGCTGATAAGGCGGATCCTGACGCTCTTTCCAGTAGAAAATGATTGCTCCAACCATCCACAAATACGACATAAATAAGGGATAGTAAAAAACAAACTTAATGGCGTATGACCACAATAAAGCAATCCAACTCATCTCATTACTCCACTATGGTACTAATTGAGATGATTTTAGACTAAAAGCCTTATGCATTGTTTCTACATCTGGATGTCCTTTGATCGGATCGTCAGGATAATAGGCAATATGCATCGCACCTTGCTCATATAAAGACTTGATTGTCGCTGACATCTCTTCAGAAGATACCTTTTCATTGTTGCGCCAGTTAATCGCCTGCAATTCCATGACCGTCTTTTTAATGCCATTTGGATATTTTTTCACGCGATTTAAAATATCACTGTAGAACTTTTCTGGATTCTCAGATTGCTCCATATAAGGCATCGCCATGATTGCAGTGAAATCATAACGGTTAATCGATTGCTCTAAGGATTGAGCATACCAGTTTTCCGCATACGGATTTAACGCCACTTGTGCATACAGATTACGGGCAGTAACAAGGAAAGGTTGATATTGACGCACCTCTCCTGCCAGCTCCATCGCAAAATCATCTAAATAGCGTGTCTTATACGCTGTCCATTTTTGCAAATCAGCATCATTGTCACGAATTTTTGCCAAATCGGTCGGCAAGCCTTGTTTTGCATAAGCAGCTAAAGCTTCAGGGCTGGCATCTTCATAGTCAGACAAGGTCACGTCATCATGGAACAACAAACCATCAAACGGCGTTGATTTTGCCAAATCCTGATAAATTTCCTTAATGGTTTGACGTGCTTCTGGCGAGAATGGGCTGAGACGGATATAGCCCATATTCAAATGGTCACCTTCTTTTGCCTGCTGGGTTTCAACCAGATCTTTTGACACAGGATCCGTTTTTGGCAGCTCCCAAGCTAATAATGGCATCCACGCATATAAACGTTGTACTGGTGTGCGGGTCTGGATTTGCCAAGCCACACGGTTAAACAAGTCAGCACGCATTGGAATATGACGGTTCGGGAAATACACCATATCTGCTGAGCCATTGGCATCTGGATCAGAGAAAGCTTGTAAATAGACGGTATTGACGCCCATGCCATTAATACGGTCAATCAGGTGATCCAGATTACGTTCTTGCTGCTTCTCATCTGGATCATAAATATAGTCCAGATCGACATGCATGATTTTTTGCGGACGATTATTGTCGTTCAAGTTCAATTCACGGTTTTTAATTTCTTGTGCTAGTGCGCTGGTCGACATACTACCCTGAATCAAAATACGACTCATATTCTGTAAGGATTGCTTGGCATGGTCTGCCCCATCATCCAGTGTAATGGTAATTGGCATACCGAGCTGTTTCGCGGCTTGTACCAGTTGCATATTATAACGACCATAAGGCCAGACCATAACACGCGGTGAACGTAGACCATGTGCTTTTAGCAGCTCATTGTTCTTTTTCAGATCTCCAAAAACACGTGCCTGATAAGTTGCATCACTTTCATAGCTTTTGCTTTTTGGATCATAAATTCGCGCAATTGCAGCAGGTTCCAGATTGCCCTGTGGATTGGCATTAATCCCTTGATGCAAATGATAGCTGTGGCTGGCAATTTCTACCAAGCCACTGTTTTGCATTTCTTTAAGTTCTTCCCAACTCAATATTTTATTACGTGCAATTTCCTCACCACCAAAGTCCACCTTTTGGCCCGCCTTTGGTTCTAGCCACGATCCGACTACAGCCAAAACAACCGGGATTTTTTTTGCACGAATAATTGGATAAGCATTTTGATAAAAAGATTGATAGCCATCATCCACTGTTAATAAAACAGGTTTTGTGGGTAATTTATATTTACCTTGATGTGCCTTGATCAATTGATCAACATTAATAAAGTGATAGCCATTCTTCTTGAGCCAGTCGATATGCTCACTGAACTGTTGCGCAGTCACCGAATAACTAGGAATCAGCGCATCTTTTCTGTCTGTGATTTCATGATAGCCAATGACGGTTAAGGTGGTCGCATCAATTTTTGGTTTTGCCGCAAAAGTAGTGGTGCTTGCAACCACGCCAAACACAAGACCTAAAAATGCATTTAAGGTCGGAGACACTAAACGTGTTGTCATAGAGATATCGTCTCAAGATTAGAAATGTGCTGATCGCAAAGCATGCCTGAATCATCTTACCGTTTATGGAAACACAAGATGATTTAAATGATCAGCTGGGAATATGGATTGTATTTATAATTTTAAAAACTGAAAATAAACTTAAAAGTATTTTTTATGAAATAAATCACACGATAACTGCATATTGATTAACAAAAATCTAAAAACTCCTAAGATGACAAGCAACATTAGGAGTTTTCAAGCAGCGAGCGAGTTAAATTAATACTGGATTGACTGAAAGTTTGGATGCTCTGCAAGTTGCTGTAAATAATGACGCTCTTTTTGATAAAAATATTTATTCAAACGGTTCACCCATTCTCCACGGCGAAAGGTCAATATTTTTTTATGGACACCATCATATTCCAGCAATACCACATTACTGTCATCTTCCCCTGATGCTAAGCGGGTAATTTTATAATCATGCGGTGCATATTGATGTGAGGGCTGTAATGATCTCAAAATTTCTACTTTATATTCACCATCCAGCCAGTAATGTTTATCCATCAGGGCTTTTTCATTGACCCAGAAACCGGTCTGTGCGCCATCATGCGTATCGATCAGAAAAAAATGATCGAGCTCTCTTAATAATTCTGATGCAGTGATATCCAAATAATCATTCATACCCACCTCTACTCACTCAAATTCTTATCGTTGCTTATGGCCATATTTTTATCGTGGATAAACTACAAGTGACTGTTCCCCCATCTACCTGTAGTGACCCGAAGTGCAAACTTTCACGACCTGTATTGAATAATCGTGCTTTAAAATAGAATCGTAGAAAATTGCTCTTTTAACTCAAAGATATACAGGAGTGTATACAGAATCAATATTTTTCTCTTGGGTTGCCGTATAATTCAGATAAAAGAAATTTATATAAAAATCAAAATGTTAGTTAAAGATTATATTTGTATTAATAGGTATTTGATTTTAAAGTGATTTAGCTCAAAAATAAGACTAAATCACTTTAATTTTGACATGACAAACGTGTTATTCGTCGCGCGTTTTTACATCAAAAAGTTCGATTTCAAAAGTCAGATTGGCATTAGCTGGGATAATTTTCCCAATCTTACGTGTGCCATAAGCCAAGTGTGCAGGAACGATTAGTTTACGCTTTCCGCCTACTCGCATCCCCATAATGCCCTGATCCCAACCTTTGATCACACGGCCTGTACCAATCACGGTTTCAAAATAGTTGCCGCGATCAAGTGAAGAATCAAACTTTGTGCCATCTTCCAGCCAGCCTGTATAGTGGGTCGTGATTAAAGCACCACGAACTGCCTCTTTACCTTCGCCTACTTTTAAATCAATAATTTCTAATTCTGCAGTCATTTCTATCTCTCCAAATTACTCAAACCAAGATTATTGCAATTGTTGCCATTGAATGTCGACCTGACCTTTGTCACTTATCAACGACCATTCTCCATCCATAATATTGAGCTGTAATTGCATGGTTCGTTCGCATAAGCCTTCAAGTGCTTGCGTGGTTTGAGGAGCCAATTGCCATACTTGCACATTGCTTAAAGTTTTAATCTTGCTATTCTTCTGCCACCAGTCGTCCGCCTGTGAGCCATAAGTCACGACTGCCACCTGCTTACAACGTGCGCTGGCCTTTTTGACTTTATCTTCCGATGGGCAACCCACTTCAATCCACTTTTCTAAAAGTCCAGTCAGATCTTTTTGCCATAAAGCAGGCTCATCTGTTTCAAACAAGTCTTTGGTAAATTCCAGACGCTCATCGGCAAAACGTGCATAAGCAAGAATACGAACCATTAAACGTTCAATCGTTTCAGATGGATGCAAAGCAAGTGTCAGTTGGTAATCAGCATAGATATGCTCATCCATATTGGCAATATTCAGGTCTGCCTTATATATTGTTGCTTTTAACGCCATAAACGATACTCTTAAAATGCGATGCTCTAAAATTTGGCGCTAAGCATACTCTATTTTAGGGGCAAGAATGCGCTGAATTATTCAGGTGGTCGACGAATCTTCAGGATTGCGACAAGCCAACAACTGGGTCTCAAATGCCAGCCAATCCTGCTCAGACTGCGTAATCACCTCAATCCGGTTATCAATACCCTCTTCGGCAGATTTATAGTTAAATTGCTGCGGATTGAAATTAAAACTTTTCCAGCCCTGATCGGTATTAAAGATTCCCTTAATGCGCACCCAGTCTTGCTGCGCACACAACACATCCAGCAAATCATAAAAATCAAACTGCCAGCGTTTGGGAAGTTTCCAGCCTGCGACCGTATAACCCTGAGCTGTTTCAATATAATGATAAGGAAGTTGTTTAATCTCAGCGTTTGGTGCATGCATCGGCTGTGCTTGCTGTATCTTTAATAAAGGCTGAATTTTTCGTTGCAGCGCTTGCTGCTGAATATCTAATTGTTGAATATCCACTTGTCCATTTTCAGCTTCAATCCAATATTGGACATAAGGTTCATATTCTTGTTTTAACGCCATATAAGCTTGACGATCTGCTGCTGTCATACAGTCGATATGAGATAACACCACAATTTGTGCCGCTTTGAGTTGATCGGTATATAGGTTTTGCTTCACCCATGCTTCATCATGCAAACGACTACCATCTACCACAATTACCAAAGCTCGCATCGCCAGACTGCTTTGCCAATGTGGCTCAGTCAATTGTTCCAAAAGTTGAGCTGGATGCCCTAAACCCGTCGGCTCGATAAATAAACGGTCAGGCTTGCTTTCAGTTAATAAACGCGCAAGTGCAATTTGCATCGGCAATTGACTACTACAACATAAACAGCCGCCTAATAACTCTTTAACTGCATAACCTTGCTGTTGGCTAATCAATTGCTGATCAACACCAATTTGCCCAAATTCATTCATCAATATGGCCCAAGTCTCATTCTCAGGCTTTTGCGTCAGTAAATGCTGTAATAAAGTGGTTTTACCCGCTCCAAGAAAACCAGAAATAATATGGGTTGGAACCGTTTTGGGAGCAAGAAATTTCACGATGCACTCGCATTAAACATTTATTTCATTTTAAAGAGAAAAATTTATTAAATAAATTAAAGAATAGAGATTTAATATAATTTGCCTCTTGACTCATTAATTAAAAATAAAGAGATATACATCACAAACAATATCTAGAAAGCTTATTTAATGTTGAAAACTAAATGGTTTATTCAATTAATAGATATTCGTCAAACTTAAATCAATGTTTAAAATACGTAAAAAACCAGCTTGTTTTTTGACCATAAAAACATATTTCCATACATTTTCATCCTTAATTTCTCCATGCTGTTTTACATTGCAACTACATAAAGCGACCCAATATTTCATATTGTTAAGAATGACGTAATAGATTGTTAAGGATGTTGCCGCAAAAACGTTTGGCCCATAGCATGGACCTCATGCCGAAATGAGAGATTTGGATTAACCGAATCATCCATTGATGGCTGTTATTTTAAATGAAATAAGGATGCCAAACATGAAACTTATCAAAACTCTTCTTGCAACAACTCTTACTCTTGCAGCAGCTTCTTCATTCGCAGCAACAGCTGAAGAACAAGCTCAAACTCAAGACCAAGTTGTTGTTTCAACTCAAGAGCAACCTGGTACTCAAGCTGCAACTGATGCTACAGCACCTGCGTCTACTCCAGCACCAACAAACTAAGCAGATCTAAAGATTTCCTCCAAATCTTTAGACCAACATTCGTAATGATCTAACGCTTATTTCATTACCAATGTAAAAAAAGATCGGACCATGCTGCGGTCCGATTTTTTATTTTAAATGATCTAAAACTTAAAGCATTAGCACTGCGTTGACTTTTTAAACATACTGCATGAAGGTTGATGGACTTCTTGCAAACGCGTTGCTTTACGTTGCTCTGCTGCCTCAAAACGACAACGCTTCCACTCAGTATCTAAATTTAATTGTGGCACTTCTTTTGGCTTACGCTGCTCGTCAACTGCGACCATAGTGAAATAACAAGTATTGGTATGGCGTATGGTTCTATTCTGGATATTCTGTGCTTCGACACGAATACCGATTTCCATTGAAGTACGGCCAACATGGTTCACGCTGGCCAGAAATGTCACCAGTTCCCCCACATAAATCGGCTCTTTGAAATTTACGCGGTCAACCGATAAAGTCACCACATAGCTCCCCGAGTATCGACTTGCACAAGCATACGCAACTTGATCTAACAGCTTGAGGATCGTACCCCCATGAACATTGCCTGAAAAGTTTGCCATATCAGGCGTC
>NZ_LZPJ01000004.1:0-8247 GCF_001729365.1 Acinetobacter sp. YK3 | reverse complement strand
TGAGCCGTGTCACGGGGATTATCACTCAAGCCTTACAAGGTCAGTCTGATGGTAGCTTAACTCTCTATAAACTGACACTCGAAGACCCAACCGCACTGTGGAAACAACGCCGTAACAGCCGTGTGTTTATGAATAAAAGCGTGCGTGATGTTGTTGAAGTCATATTCAAAGAATGGCAACAAAAAAGTCCCTTATTTGCATCGAGCTTAACACTTGATTTAAGCGGACTCAGCCAAGACTATGACGTCCGTCCCTTTATCATGCAATCCAATGAAAGTGACTATGACTTTCTCACCCGTCTGATGCGTAGCGAAGGGATTAACTGGCTGGTCGACGAATCAAAGCTGAAAGTCGGTAGTGCCAGCGAACAGATTCAGGCCCAGAAACTCCGTTTAATTGATGACAATAGCCAGTACCAAGCCTTAGACCGTCGCCATATTCGCTACCACCGCAGTAGTGCCACCGAACAATACGACAGCATGACCAGTTTAGTGGGACAACGCTCATTACAACCAAGTGCGGTGCATGTACAACGCTGGCAAGCCGATGCACTGGAACAGGAAGAAGGTGCAGGCAGTGTACAAAGTACCCACAAACATAGTGAACAACACGACAATGCCAGCCTTGGTTTAGAACAGGCATGGCACTTCTCACCAGCATGGATGCAAGACCTCAATGGAGAAGATGGAGCCACCCAATCTGGCAATGCGCAAATTGAAAAGCTCAATCAAAACTTAGGTCAATACTATGACCAACAATCCAAACAGTTCGTGGCAAAGACCACCGTCCGAGATACCCATGTCGGTTACTGGTTTGAACTGGCAGAACACCCTGAGATTGACCAGCACAGTGGCGCAGACAAAGAATTCCTGATCACAGGCAAACAGTTTTATAACCAGAACAACTTACCCAAAGATCTGCAGCAGCAGATTAATCAACTTTTAGCACAAAGTCATTGGCAGCTCACCCAACAAAGCAACATAGAAGAACGCCAAGCCAATCAACTCACACTACAACGTCGCAACATCAAAACGGTTCCTGAATACAACCCATTACAACACCGACCAGCAGCATCCCCACAACGCGCTAAAGTGGTTGGCCCAAGTGGCGAAGAAATCCATGTCGATGAATGGGGGCGGATTAAAGTCCGCTTTCTGTTTACCCGCAATGAAGACCACAGCCATGATGGTGGTGCAGGTGCTAATGACAATGACACCGATTCAGCTTGGGTCGATGTTCTGACGCCTTGGGCAGGCGAAGGCTATGGTGCTCGCTTTCTGCCACGAATCAATGAAATCGTGGTGATCGACTTCTTTGATGGCAACATTGACCGGCCATTTGTAGTGGGACGCATTCACGAAGCCCAACGCAGCCCGACCAAGTTCGACAATGCAGGTAAGCTTCCAGACACCAAGAAACTGGCAGGGATCAAGTCCAAAGAATACCAAGGCGAAGGCTTTAACCAGTTACGCTTTGATGACACCACAGGACAAATTAGTGCCCAACTACAAAGCAGCCACGCTGCCAGCCAACTTAACTTAGGTAAACTGAGCCATCCTAAAGACAAGGCAGAAAGTGAAGACCGCGGTGAAGGTTTTGAACTACGTACCGATCAATGGGGTGCAGTCCGAGCTGGAGAAGGTCTACTCGTTTCCACGCATAAGCAGGATCAAGCCAAAGGTGAACACCTTGATGCCCAACCAGCCAAGCAACAGCTGGAAGGAAACCAGAGCAATGCCAAAGCTTTAAGTGAAGTCGCTAAGAATCAGCAGACAGATGAGATTGAATCGCTTGATCAGCTCAAAGAGTTTGCAGAGCAGATTCAAGACAAAATCGCGCAATTTAAAAAATCACTGTTATTACTTAATTCACCCGCTGGCATTGGTCTGAGCACCAATGAAGATATTCATTTATCTGCGGATGGGCAGATCAACCAGTTTGCAGGCGACAGTATCAATCTAAGTACACAGAAAAATCTGATTACGCATGCGCAAAACAGAATTAGCCTGTTTGCCGCGCAAAATGGGATTAAGCAGGTTGCTGCAAAAGGTAAGTTTGAAGTTCAGGCTCAGTCAGATGGAATGGATTTACTTGCTAAGCAAGGGATTCAAATTATTTCAACCGAAGATCGTATTGAAATCAGTAGTCCGAAAGAGATTGTGATTACCGCGGGTGGTTCTCAGATCAAGCTGAATGGCTCAGGTATTTTCCCTGTGACCAGTGGGAAATTTGAAGCGAAGGCGGGGCAGCATTTGTTTATGGGTGGGGCAAGTATATCACCACAAATGCCTGTTTTTCCTGAAATGAATAACCCTTTTATTCTTCAATATTTAGTTAAAAATAAAGAAAACCAAGCATTAGTGAATAAACCTTATCTTCTTATTGATGAAAGTGGAAATATCCAAAAGGGTATAACGGACAGAAATGGGTTTATGAATTTAAAAACCACGGCTTCAGCTCAATCCCTGACAACAAGGGTCATGGTCAATGAGATTGAAGAGGCTGAAGAAGATGGAAATGCGGAAGAATAAGGAGCAGATATGCATCACAGTCGATTAAAGCTTAATGTACAAGCTCCTTTAAAGTTAAAAGATTTGACTTATAAGTTTGTTGTTCATAATAAAAGTACGAATAAACAAACAATGTTTGAAGGCCGTTTTGATGAACAGGGTTTTACTCAATGGTATGAAATTCATAATATAAATACTGTTTTGATTTATGAGGTTTATATTCGGGGAGAGCTACTGCAAAAAATTTCTGCCAAAGCCTATTCAACAAAAAGTAATTGGAGTGCTTTTAGCATAAAAACGACAAGTGCGATTACTAAAAAAGCTACTGAAAACATTAAAGAAATTTATTTAAACGATGGTAAAGTCGGTTGGTACTTGGTTAAACAAAAAGAAACAATGATGGATTGGTCTAAACGAGTATTTAAACGTCCATTAACAAGTTCTGATTGGGATGTTTTAAGAAGTAACAATACACACATTGAAAATATCGCGCCTGTAAAAATTTTAATACCAGGCCAAATTCTTATTTTGTCTAACAGTACTACTGCAAAGGATTTAGCTGATTATCGTGTAAAAGCAAGTCAAGCTGAGTCTAAATTAAAATCGCTGTTAAAAGACTCGAGTTTTGATCCCTTATATTTTGCTAACACATACGATCAATTACAAGAAATAAAGAAACAGAGTGATCTAGTTGGTTTTGTAAAGGAACCCATAACTCCTGATTTTTATGAGGTTTTTGCAGAAAATTTAAAAAAAGATCCATTTGTTTTTGCTACAAAAGAAGGGGTTGATAGTGCAGTTAATTTAATAGGGCATGCAAATAAGGAAGCTGCAAGTAGTTATACTGCTTTACTTAAATATATGGACTATGAGAAAAGTATCAAAAGCAAAATATCAACACGGCGACACTTTGCTGGTTTTGAAAGGCAATATGCGAGCGATATAAAAAGAATGAATCAAGCTGCTGGGCAAAAATTTTTTGCTTGGAACCATGGAATTAATTATAAAAATAATAGAGATGCAATAAGACGAACTGTTTTCGTTCGAGCTAAAAATAATAGTAGTATTGATGAATATATTAAAAACATGGATGAGACCTCTAAAGTTAGCAAGGGTTTAAAATATGGTGGTCGTATAGTTTTTGCATGGGATATAATTAGTAGTATGCAGTCTGTTGCAGATGTTTATAAAACTGGTGATTCAGATGCAACTAGAAAAGAAATTATTAAACAAACTGGTAAAATTGAAGGCGGACTTGCTGCTGGTGCATTAGGTGCTTATGTAGGGGGGATGCTTGTTACGGCTGTAGTAGGAACAGCAGGGTTACCAGTATTAGTAATTGTTGGTGTTGCTGCGGTGAGTATTACGTTAGGTAGTGGATATGTAGGTGGTGTTGCTGGTGCAAGTATTGCTGAATATTCATATGATAAAATTAAGAGTATTTTTTAATGAGTGTAAAAGACTATTTAGTCATTGGATTTATCCTTTGCCTTATTTTTTTTGGAGTTTTCCATCAACTGGCTTCAAGAATAATCGTTAAATCTTCAGAGCTTAGAAAGAGTTTGTATGGATTTGATTTATTTAAAAATAAATCAATGGATATACCTAATATTCAAGCTGTTATGTCTGTTATTACTGTGATTAATATTCAATATTTTTTATATGCAAAAAACAATCCTGAATATATTTTCTTTAAAAGAAGAAAACATCCACTTTTCACAGCATTAGATACAAAGGCTGCCGTTTATATTGTGAGAAATTATAGGAAACTTAATTTTTATATTATTCTTCAGGGTGTGTTTGGTGTTTTATTTCTACTCTTTGGTGTTTTTTTTATTTTTTTAAAATAAAATGGATTTTTTTGTTTGTGCTGCCTTTAAAGAGAATTTTTATGAACATTAAGGAGTCTTTGGATATGATATGTATCTTAAAGATTTATTAGTAATTTATTTGTTGTTATCTGTAGTGCTGTGGGCGATTTTTCACCAATTAGCTGCAAGGTATGTGAACAGTAATGAAGCTTTGAAGAGTATATTTTATGGAAGCTTGTATAAAAATAAATCAATGGATGTTGCTAATATTGAAGCAGTAATTTTAGGTGTTACTTTTGTTAATATAAATTTCTTTATTTCAGAAAAAAGCTTGAAAAAATTCTTTGAAAAAAGAAAATTATTCTATGGTTTGGATTTTAAATCAGCAATAGAAGTAGTAGAGCAACATAAAAAAATATGGTTTTATATTAAGCTATCAATGTTTTTTGGCTTTGCAATAGTAATAAGTTCAATTATGTTCTTCTGGTTGTAAACTTAAATTAATTATTTTAAAAATTAAATGATTTGGCTTTGATAGTATGTTTGAATGAATATAGTCTTTATTAATTCTAGTAGAATATTCGTTATGAATCGACGTTGCCAAATGCCAAAGCCATTGAAGAATGGGCAGATGACGGCAGTTTTCATACCAAACTAAAATGGCATCCGCGTTTACGCCAAGTTGCAGTTTACGATGCTTATGATGTGCCAACCTACTATTATTTCGATCTAGATGGCTTTACTTATCGTACCCGCTTAGCCGATGGTCGAGAGTCTTGGTATTCTCGTGACGGTGAAAAACGCATCACCCGACAAATTGATTTTGAAGGTCGAGAAACTCAACAAGAATATAATGATCAGGGCCAACTGGCGAAAATTGTACAGCCAAATGGTGGTGTGATTCGCTTTGCATATGATGAACAAGGAAATTTAACCGAAACCAAAGATCCAGAAGGCAATATCTGGAAACGTGAATATGATGCACAGGGCAACGTCAGCAAAGAGATTAATCCTTTAGGTCATGTTACCCAATATAAATACAACAGCAGTAATCTAGTTGTAGAAGTGATTGATGCTAAAGGTGGTATCAAAAAAATCCAGTACAATGATCAAGGACAAATGCTGTCTTATACTGATTGTTCTGGTAAAAGTAGTACATGGGAATATGATGAAGAAGGTGACCTAAATGCTCAGCAAGCAGCGAATGAGCAGAAAGTTCAATATCTGTATAGCATGCAAGGCAAAGATAAAGGCCAGCTTCAAGCAATTGTTTACCCAGATGGATTAAAGGAGTTGTTTGAGCATGATGAAGAAGGTCGCTTGCTTAAACACACGGATACCAATGGCCTAATTACTCAATATCAATACAATAATGTCGGTTTGCTTGAGCATCGGATTGATGCCAATCAGCATCGTGTTGGTTATACATGGGATAAACAAGGGCGTATTCAAAAGCTCATTAACCAGAATCAGGCTGAATACCAGTTTGGCTATAACAAGTTTGGTCAGTTAGTTCGCGAACAAGCATTTGATGGAGAAGAAAAGCATTATAGCTACAGTGAAAATGGTTTGTTATTCCAGATTCGCCAACCTAATATCTTGACTGAATTTAGCTATTATGACGACGGACAGATAGCTTCAAAAACTTATACCAACCTGCATACCCACCAAAGCCAGACAGAGCATTTTGAATATAATTTAAATCAACAATTAAGCTCGGCCAGTAATGCTGAGAGTCAAGTTCAAATGTATCGTAACCAGCTTGGGCAATTGGTGCGTGAACATCAGCATTATAAAATGTTAAATCTAACAGCTGTATTGCGTTATGAATATGATGAATTAGGTAATCTGGTTAAAACCATTCGTCCGGATGGACAGGAACAGACGAATCTGAGCTATGGTTCAGGGCACATCTACGGAATTGCGTTTAACCAACAGGATATCGTTTCTTTTCAGCGAGATGATTTACATCGTGAAACGGTACGTTTTCTGGCAAATGGTTTGATGCAAACTAAGCATTATAATGATGTGGGGTTATTAATTTCTCAACAGATTGAGCCTGAGCAAGAAACCTTAGATCGACTCCGTTACCAAGCGCATAGACATTATCAATATGATAAAAACTATTTGCTCACTCAAGTTGAAGACAGTCGTTTAGGACAGCTGAATTATCAATATGATCCGATTGGACGTTTGATTTCCACGCAAAGTCAGCATAAAAACGAAAGTTTCAAGTTTGATCCAGCGGGGAATCTGGTTGATCCAATCAACCAGACAACACATGCCAAAAACAATTTAATCAAACAGTATCAAGGCAAGCATTATCAATATGATGTGCAAGGCAATGTGATTGAAACCACGCAAAATGGTAAAACTTTAAAGCTGACGTGGGACAATCATAACCGTTTGATCCAAAGTAACTTGAATGGGCAAGTGACTCAGTATGGTTATGATGTCTTTGGACGTCGTTTATATAAGAAATCATCAAACCAAGATCTCACCTTATTTGGTTGGGATGGTGATTTGATGATTTGGGAGTCAAGCCAAAATTCGAGCCATCCTGAGGATAGCTATACCAAACATTATGTTTATGAGCCTGATAGCTTTGTACCCTTAATGCAGGCGGGGTATCAAGGTTTTATTCAGCTGATTGAAACGCCTGATTATAGCGAATACCTCAACAAGCCTTATTCAGTTTATAGAGATACGATCTGGAGTACAGATACTCGTAAAAATCGTGTGGCTTTAGAGCAAACCGCTTTTTATCATTGTGATCAGGTGGGAACACCGCAAACGCTGAGTAATGCCGCAGGTGAATGTATCTGGGAAATTACTCAGGATACATGGGGGACTGCACTCGAGATTCAAATGCTCAATAAGGACAATCCATTTGAGCAGAGTAATCTGAGATTCCAAGGTCAGTATTACGATAATGAAACAGGACTGCATTATAACCGTTATCGTTATTATGAGCCGTATAGTGCAAGGTATCTGAGTAAAGATCCGATAGGGTTAGAAGGGGGCATAAATACCTCTGCATATGTAAGTGATCCAACTCAATGGGTTGATCCGATGGGCTTGATGGCAGAGAAAAATAAGAATTCTAATCAGTTAAACTATGAACGTTATTCTCAAGACTTTAACCGTAGGAATGCTCCGATTGTAGAGCGTCAGCGTAACGCGACTGAGCAGGCTAAAGTTAATCGAGGTATGGGACGAAATGATTTCCCTGTCATGAATAATAAACCGACACAAAGTCCTGGTTTATTGGGGAATTTATTTCCAAATACAATGAGTGGGTTTGCTAAAGATCCTGCATTACGGAGAGATTTAAGAAATCAAGGTGCGATTAATAATACCGTTTTAGGGGCTGCCGTAGTTGCTGGATATGGACCGTATGCTGTGGCAGGAGCGGCAACAGGCGGAGGAGCTGTTGCAGCGCCGATCGCGCGTAAAGTTATGCCTTATCTTGGAACTGGTGCGAAGCTTCCTGGTGCTGGTTTGTCGACAGGAACCATTGCTAAAGCAGCAGGAACCAGTGCTGCTGTAGGGGGAGGATTAGATGTTGCAATGCAAAGTATTGCATGTTCGTGTGTAACCGATATTAATCTAGTTCGTACGGGCGGTGTCGCGGCAACTAGTGCTGCTACAGCAGCTTGGGATGCTGGAACATCAGCCGCAGCAGGTTTTGGTCAAGTAGGTTGGAAAAGTATGGCTGTAAATGCACCAAATATTGGGAAATTTGTCAAAAATAATGCTTCAGGCATGGTTGTATTTGCGAATGAACAAGTAATAGGGCAAGCAAGTTCTCGCGCAGTGAAAGCTGCAACTGATTCTAAAGATAAGCAAATTAAGAAATAAGGTGAAATGATGTTAACCATTCTAGTTGAAGTGATCATGAGTGTGTTTATAGCAAATTTTAAAGC
>NZ_LZPJ01000003.1:0-46436 GCF_001729365.1 Acinetobacter sp. YK3 | reverse complement strand
CCAGCGGTAAATTAATACCCTGACGAATGGCAGCATTAAGTAACAGTTCATCTTCATGTACCGAAATAAAGAAGGTTTTTCCATCGGCAAAATTAAGTGCGACTGAATGTCCCATCATGATGCTCCCTTAAACATGATAAAAATCCAACACCGAATCAATTTTGTCATTCAGCAAAATCGTGTGCTGACGGCGAATACGGAATCCTTCAGCCGTTTGTCTTAACACGTAAGTGGCATGTCCATAGAAACAACCTTCCAGCCCTTGACGGTTATATAAGGTGCTCCAACCGACTCTGGCTTCAATCAAACCATCTGGTAGGCTTTTGACCTGTACATTTTGAATACTGTGCTGAGTGCGTGGTAATGGTGTCGCCGATGCCGCTTTCCCTGTACGGATACGGAATACACGATCTTCCAGCCCCGAACGGTCTGCATAATAGATATAAGACAAACCCTGATTTGGATCTTCGACATACTGATGATCATCAATCCATTGTGGAATGTGATATTCACTATCTTCATCATACAGTTCCAGATAGGCATCCCAATCATAACGGTCACATAGCTCTGATTTCTGATAAAGGAATTGTGAAACGGCAAAATGTAGTTCAGCAGTCATGACTTATACCTCTTCCGTTGCTGTATCAAGTTGATAAGTAATATCCTGCATTTTTAAAGCTTTGCGATTTAAACCATCCAGCATTAAACGTTGCCAATGACCATGCTGATTGACATATAAACCTTCATGCGTCAGTTCACGCCCTGTAATCACGGGTTTGATCCCCAAGTCTTGTGCATTTGGGGTCATGTCATAACACCAGTTGTGATGACCACGAGAGATATCACTCCAGCGTTCCAGACGCGCTTGGAAACCTTTTTGCTGTTCACGGAACTCCACCAGATCATCTGGCGTACCTAATCCAGAGACATTGAAAAAGTCTTCAAACTGGCGAATACGGTTACGACGCGCTTCGGTTGACTCCCCTTTTACAGCGAGACACTGGCTAATCACTTCAGTTTTATTCCATGCCACTGGACGCACAATACGTAGCTGTGAACTGATCTGATCCATAAAGAATAAACTTGGATAAAGATTCAAATTTCTTAGGCGGTGCATGGCCCATTCCGCACGCTTGGCACCATATTTTTCCAGCAGATAAGGCATGACGGTTTCATAACCAGGACGGACCGCAGGATTTGGCATATCGCTGAATAAAACGCTGTGACCATTTTTAAAACTGAACCAGCCATCATCGGTCTGGTTATCACCTGCGCCTAATTTGCTGTAATCCAGAGTATCCAGATCATCACCTTTGGCTGCATTGACTTGCTGGCGATGTTGCACGGTTGAGACATAGTTATAATGCACGGTACTGACGTGATAGCCATCCAGTCCATTTTCATTTTGCAGCTTCCAGTTTCCTGCAAAGGTATAGGCCGACTTGCCTTGTAGAACTTCTAACTCGCCAGTCGGTGACTGCTCTACCATTAAATCCAGAAAGACTTTGGCATCCCCCAAGAAGTCTTCAAGGCTATCCGTTGCCTGTGTATCCAGACTGACAAAAACAAAACCACGATAACTGGCAATACGTCCTTGTTTGAGACCACGACTGGACTTATCAAAATCTTCACAATATTCAGCAGGCGCTTTGACTTTGACCAGACGGCCATCTGACTTATAGCACCACGCATGGAACGGACAGGTAAAAGTGGATTGATTGCCTTTGGCAACGCGCGTCAAGGTCGCACCCCGATGTTCACAGGCATTGATCATGGCATGCAGTTGGCCTTGACCATCACGGCTAATGATTAACGGTTGGCGTCCAATCTGAACCGTCAGGAAATCATGATTGTTAGGAATTTCACTTTCGTGGCAGGCATAAATCCAGACTTTTTCAAAAATGAATTCCATTTCCAAATCGAAAAGTTCAGCTTCAGTGAACATATCACGTGCGATACGAAATACCCCATCCTTAGGGCGAAAGTCGAGACAGCCTGTAATAAAATCCTGCCATTCGGCAATATTACGTGTCGTCATTTTTATGTCCTCCAATCAATAAAAACCTTTTCTTGATTGAAGCGTGATTTAGTTCTTGGCTCTATCCGCTTTTTCCAGATCTCTATCCAGTTTGTGAATAATTTTGGATCAGCTCGCCATGACATGTTTCACGGGAGGACAGCAGGATTGACTCGTATAAAAATAGAATTGAAAGGAACAAAAGATGGACTTGGAAATGAAAGCCGCCTCTCACACTTTGCATGAGAGGTGCTTAATATTTTTATTTTAAGAATTAATAGGCATACGATGCGATTGCAGTCGCAATGGGTTTATCTTCATCATTCACCATGGTCATGCGCATGGTGCATCCTTTACGCCCCAAACGTAAGGTTTCGGCGCGGGCAATAAAATATTTACCACGCCCTGGCGCCAGATAATCGACACGCATATCTACCGTGGCTAAGCGTGATACTTTTTTGATGGTATCTGGCAAATCTTCTGGTGAGGCACGGCGATAAAGCTGCTCCATTGCTGCCACACCACCAATACTGTCCAGAATCGTGGCAGCCACGCCACCATGTAAAATCTGAAATGCCAGATTCCCGACCAGTTCTGGCTGCATCTCCACATAGGCTTCAATTTGATCATCGACTACTCGCATGACCATGCCACTGTATTTAAAAAATGGACAGGCATTAAATGCTTTACATAACTGTTTCAAGACCACTTGGTGATCTGCCTTTGCACCTAACTGAATATTGCCAGTCCAGTTTTTCTTTACATCATTCATACGCGGCCTACACTCAATGGAAAGAATAACTTTCCATTATTTTGCACAAATCTAAAAATATGGGGCTACAATAGCGGGGTTCGTAATTGAGCAAAGTCGCCAAGCTCTCCCTCGCGTGACTTAATACCTCAATTATTCCCCTAGTGTAATACTGAACATCGAGATTGTTATGACTTATACGTTCAATCGTCCAGCTTTTCCTGCGACTCGCATGCGCCGTATCCGTAAAAATGACCAACTTCGTGCCATGGTCAGCGAAACACATTTAACGGCAGATCACTTGATTTATCCAGTGTTTGTATTACCAGGACAACAACAAACTCAAGACATTCCAAGCATGCCAAATGTGCAGCGTTTGTCAGCTGATTTACTACTTAAAAAAGCAGAAACCCTGCTTGAACTCGGGGTATCCAAACTTGCTTTATTCCCTGTAACACCACAAGAAGATAAAAGTTTAACAGCGGAAGCCGCTTGGGACGAAAATGGTTTAGTTCAAACGACTTGCCGTCTACTCAAAAAAGAATTACCAGAAATGGTGCTAATTACCGATGGCGCTCTTGACCCTTATACCACACATGGTCAAGACGGCATTATTGATAACACAGGTTATGTGTTAAATGACGAAACTGTCGAATGCCTAGTGAAACAGGCATTGAGTCATGCTGCAGCAGGTGCCGATGTAATTGCACCCAGTGACATGATGGATGGCCGTATCGGTGCGATCCGCCAAGCGCTTGAGCAAAATGATTTTATCTATACCAATATCATGGCGTACTCAGCAAAATATGCTTCTAGTTTCTACGGCCCTTTCCGTGATGCGGTCGGCTCTGCCAGCAACCTGAAAGGTGGCAATAAATACAATTACCAAATGGATATTGGCAACCGTGCCGAAGCACTTCATGAAATCGCACTTGATCTACAAGAAGGTGCAGATATGGTGATTGTTAAACCAGGCATGCCTTATCTGGATGTGGTACGTGAAGTAAAAGATACTTTTGGCGTGCCAACTTTCCTCTATCAGGTGAGTGGTGAATATGCCATGCTTGCAGGTGCGATTCAGAATGGTTGGTTATCTGACAGCGTGATTCTGGAATCTTTAATGTGCTGCCGTCGTGCAGGTGCTGATGGGATCTGGACGTATTTTGCTGAAGATGCAGCACGTAAATTAAAAGAGATGAGATAATTTCTTTTAATCTAGAATGTTCTTAAATTTGATACGCGGAAACGTCATCTGCAACCTGAACGAGGTTTAACAAAGCAAAGCTTTGTCCGAGTGTAAGACAAACGCAGTGCGTAGTTTATATCGAAAGATAACCATGACCTTAAGTTTTGCAGATGACAATGCCTTTGCTTACTTTGGGCAAAACCAAAGTAAGTCCAGCTGAAGGCTAAGCCTAAAATAGATTGAGAACTCGGCAAGACCCTGCCGTGTATTTATTCTTATTAATTTAGATCAAATTTGGGTGCTCAACAAAATTAAGCAAATAAAACTGGTTTAACTTTATCATGCATATTGCCATCATTGGTGCGGGTATTAGCGGCTTAATGTCAGCATTGGAACTAGCTGAACAAGGCTGCTCTGTCGATATTTTTGACCAACAACTTGCAGGCCAAGCCGCATCATGGGCAGGTGGCGGTATTCTCTCCCCAATGTATCCATGGCGTTATGCACCCGAAGTCAACCAGCTGGCGCAATACGGAAAATCGCTCTACCAGACATGGAATGAGAAGCTCCTCCCCATTACTGGCATTGATTTTCAGATCCACGATACAGGCATGCTGATCTTTGATCAGGAAGATTTCGAAGTTGGCTTGAATTATGCCACTCGATATCAGGAACCAATGCAGCAATGCGAGTTGCTCAATCGCTCCAAACTTGAACAGATTAATCCTTATATTTCCCAACAATTCCAACAAGCAATCTATTTCCCCCAACTCTCGAATGTCCGCAATCCACGTTTATTACAATCCCTGATCAGCTACTTAAAACAACATCCATTGGTCCGTTTTTTTGAACATTGTCCTGTTGAAAAGTTAATTATTCAGAATAAGAAAGTGCTCGGAATTGAAATCGAAGATGGGCAAAAATTTACCGCGGATCATGTAGTCATCACTTCTGGTGCATGGAGTCAGCAATGGGCCGAGCAACTACAACGCCATATTCCTGTGCAGCCCGTACAAGGGCAAATGCTATTATTTAAAACCCCTGAAAACTGGTTACCGACCATGTGTATGAATCGGGTGATGTACCTGATTCCACGTCAAGATGGTCACATTGTTTGTGGTTCAAGTATGGCTGACAGTGGCTTTAGTACAGCAGTTGATGAGCAAACCCAGCAGGATATTTTAACGGCATGTCTGGAAATGGTGCCTGAGCTACAACACTTCCCGATTGTGAAACGTTGGGCAGGCCTACGCCCAAGTTCGCCACAAGGCATTCCTTATATTGGTGCCATGCCTGAACTGGAAAATCTTTGGGCCAATTTTGGACATTTCCGTAATGGCTTATGTATGGGTTCTGGCTCGGCCCGACTGTTACGCCAACTTATGTTAGGACAAGAGACCATTGTCGATCCTCAAGCGTATTCACCGCTGCGCCTAAAGCAACAGAATTTAATGTCTTGCTAGAATTTCGGTCAAAGCTCCATTCAAATCTGGATATTGAAATTGGAAGCCCTGTTCGAGCAAAGCCTGAGGAATCACATATTGACCATTTAAAATCAATTGCGATTGCTCGCCCAACATCAATTCGAAGATACATTTTGGAGCCGTCATAAAAGGTTTGCGCTTTAAAATATGAGCAGCTATTTGAGCAAACTGTTGTTGATTGATTCTATCTGGTGCAACAAGGTTATATACCTGTTGAGGATGAGTGGATTGCAGCAAGAAAAGGATGGCATTCAATACATCTTGAATATGAATCCACACTACCGGTTGCTGTCCTGAACCAATTTTTGCCACAGCATTCAAGCGAATTGGCAACAGCATCTGCGGCAAAATCCCGCCCTGTCCAAAAACCACACCTAAACGAATAATCTTGGTATTCTGTTGGCTAAACTTTAAAGCCGTTTGCTCCCACACTTGGCAAAGCTCAGACATAAAAATGGATTGCGGTGCTGTATTTTCATCACAAATCAGCTGCCATTGCTGTTGAGGATCAATACCGTAATAGCCAATCGCAGAACCTGAGATAATACACTTCGGAAAAATTCGCTTACGTTCCAGCCATTGATACAGTTGCTCGGTTACCGCAACACGACTATGTATTAATTGCTGCTTACGCTTTTCAGTCCAGCGTTTTGCGCCGATATTTTCACCAGCCAGATTAATCACATAATCAATCTGTTGTGTTTCAATTTGATCCAGATCATTTACCCACCGCAACGCAGAATGCTGAGCAACCCGATTTGGCTGTCGGGTTAAAGCCATGATCTGAAAGTTTCGCTCTAACAGGAAGGGCAACAAATGCGAACCAATAAAACCACTGGCGCCTGTGATTAAAACCGTCTGATTTTGCATCTTACCCTCATCCCGCATGATTTTGATTCGTTCTATATTTAAGTCTTAGCAGAATAAAACTGAAGAACAAGTAAACTTTCTTTAATTAGTGAAACATCTTATTGGCCATTCTTTGTGCTTGCGGCCCATAGAACCAGTACGTAATTAAAAATAACGGTAAGGCAATCACCAACCACATGGCTAAAACGGCAAGTAAAAATTGTGGCTGTTTTAAATAGAGTAAGAAGTTCTGCCAGATTTCAGGATCTTTACGCGCAAAAATATACAGCCCCAGTAATAAACCACATGCGTTGTAGCCCCAAAAGATCAGACTAAAGCCGATGCTTAAGCGTTTCTTCTCTTGCTGCGTCGGCGCACGGCGTTGTTGCTTGAGAAATTTAAACAAAACAAAAATGATGGCAATGAGATAAGGAATTGCGGTGAGCACACCGCCCAGACTATTTGGTAAAATCGCGGCCAGCACACCTGCGATTAAAGTCGAGGCCAAACAAATAATAAAAAACCAGAGATAATACAAACGCAATGAAATCATAAAGATAAACCTAATTGGACTGGCTTTAAGAAATAATTATAAATTTTTTTCACTTTTTTTTCATTTTTATGTCAACCAATCCTCAACTAGCAGCGTTATATAGGGTACAAGGTCGCAGCAACCGATTGGACATTGCACGGCATCCGCAATGTTTTCGGTGACCTTTCATTATGACTCTCCATCTTTAACAATGGTTGTGTTAGCAGCCAGAACCATTGAAAAAGATTTTGACCGACGATTTATCATCACTCGAATCGTCGGTTTTTATTTGCCTGCGATTTAAGTTTGATCAGGTATCGGCAACATACATTTTGATCAGCTCACCTTCATCATCTTGAACCGTGGTTAAAAATGTCCAGCCACATTTTTCATAGAAATCATTTAGCTCTGTCACCAGATACAACTTCTCAAATCCTGCCCTTTTCATATCTGTTCGAGCGAAATCTAACAACTGTTTGGCAATATTTTGCCTGCGATAAGTCTCCTCAACAAATAAAGCACATAAGTTTGGCGCAAGATCTTTGCGGTCATGGAAATCGTTTTCGATTATCCCTGCTCCTGCAATAATTTGCTGCTTGTCATTCAGAATCACATACCATTGCGGAACACCATCCTGCTGTTCAATCGACATCTGAATGCTATCACGGTACGCTTCAACAGGAATGCCCCATTGATTGGCAAACCAATTTGCCGCTTGATCTAACCATTCAGAATGATCAGCTAACTTCATTATATCCATCAATGTTTAATCAATCTCCGCTATTCGAGTTAAATTCATAAAATTTACTTGAGTGCTCAATCCAGAATGGACAAGTTTACTCATTTACATAAAGCTTCAGCACGCTCGTGCCAGTTCTATTTAGAATAAGTTAAACACAATAAAGATAAAGGAATCGAATCATGAACGCAGTCACTTATTTTGAAATTCAGTCATCCAATCCACAACGTGACGTCCATTTTTACCAGTCTGCATTTGGCTGGAATTTCGAAAAAGTGGAAGGCCTCCCGATTGAATATTATCGTATTGAAACAGAAGGGATTCACGGCGGCTTACTGCAACGCCCAGTGGCGATTCCACCAACAGGATGCGGAACCAATGCATTTACCTGCACCATTGAAGTTGAAAACTTTGATGAAACGGCAGCTAAAATTCTCAGTCTAGGTGGCATTGTGGCGATGGATAAATTCGCGATCCCGAATCGCTGCTGGCAAGGCTACTTTCTTGATCCCGACCATAATACCTTTGGTATTTGCGAGATAGATGAAAATGCCCAATAGCGGGTTTTGGGTATTTAAAGAAAGCTTCTCAATATTCCAAATAACTAAATAAAAATATTTGCTGAAAATGAACCCATATTTCTTTTGTCAGTTATTGCCCTTTAAACTGCGGTGGACGTTTTTCTAACATGGCACGAACGCCCTCTTGTGCATCTTGCGATTCAAACAGCGGCATCAAATAACTGTTCATTTTCTCAAATGCCGCTGTCTGTCCTTGCGTTAGCGCATCGGTTGCAGAGGCCAATAAAGCCTGTACCGCAAGCGGGGCTGAAATACAGATGTCTTTGGCAATTTCGATGGCACGCTGCAACTGTTGCCCATTTTCTGCAATTTCGGAAATCAGGTTCAGTTGGTCTGCCGTTTTAGCATCAAAAGTTTTACCTGTTAATAAATATGGCATGGCTTTTTGCCATCCCGCAGCTTGCACAAAACGTACCGTTGCCCCACCAAATGGCATGATGCCACGTAATACTTCAAGCTGACCAAATACTGTATTTTCACTGGCAATCACGACATCAGCATTGAGCATCAACTCAACTCCAGCGGTATAACAAATTCCCTGCACCGCCACCACAACAGGTTTGCTTCGATGTCGGCCTGCTGTTCCCCACGGGTTAATTTGTTCTTCAGCAAAGTTAAAAATGCCTTCGGATATTTTCGGTTGTAGCTCAACCAGATCCAAGCCCGCTGTAAAATGGTCACCATGCGCAAAAATCACAGCACAACGGAGTTCTGGATCATTTTCATATTCCGTTAATGCCAGCGACAAATCCTGAATCATATGGCTATCAAAGGCATTCCGTTTATCGGCGCGGTCTAGGCCAATCAACATGATCTGATCCCTAATTTCGCGGCTTACTTTACCTAAGCTCATTGATATGTCCTCATTTTTTAAATCATGACTTTATCTTCAAACTAGAGGAACGTTTAAAAATGATCAAGCGCTATCATGTAGTGCTTTTCTGCTGAGTAAGATTCTCCTTTCCACTTAAATACGTGCTACCTTATTCTGGTTCAATTCATTTTTAGATTCATTTATGACTGTGCGTTTTTTTCATACTTCTGACTGGCATTTGGGGCAATTCTTTTATAATCATTCCCGCCATTATGAACATGAACAATTTCTGGCATGGTTACTTGAGCAAATCAAACAGAAACAACCTCATGCCTTGCTGATTGCGGGCGATATTTTTGATGTCATCAATCCGAGCTCTCAGGCACAAAAGCAGCTCTACCAGTTCCTTGCCGATGCGCATGAACTTGCACCGCATATGCAAACCCTCATGATCGCAGGCAATCACGATTCAGGCTATCGAATTGAACAGGTTGAGCCATTATTAGCGAAATATAATGCCAAAACGGTTGGTGTAATTCGCTGGAATGAAGATAAAACACTGGATCTGGAACGCTTAATTTTGCCGATTTATGATGAGCAAAAACAGATTGTCGCGTGGTGTATTGCCCTACCATTCTTGCGTTCAGCCGAAATCACAGGCTTTAATGAGCACACCACCAATAGCCAAAATGCGATTGCTTATCTACACCAACAATTAATCGAAGAAGCTAAGCGTCGTAAAACCGATGATCAGGCCTTGATTCTGATGTCACATGCACATATGCAAGGTGGAGAAACTTCGGATTCAGAGCGTCCGATTATTATTGGCAATGAAGAAGCACTTTCTACCAGCCTGTTTGATGACAGTATCGATTATGTGGCACTTGGACATCTGCATAAACCGCAAAAGGTACAGCATCCCCATATTCGTTATAGTGGCTCTCCGATTCCACTGTCATTTAGTGAAATCAACTATAAGCACCAAGTGGTCGAAGTCACCGTTGATTCGACCCAACCAGAAAATAAGCTGGATTTTGAAGTATTGGCAATTCCGCGAAGTATTCAACTGCATAAAATTAAAGATGAACTCACAGCGGTCATGCAGCAGCTTAAAAAGCTACCGAGTGGCCCTATCGAAAATATTGACCATCGAGAATATGTCGATATCGAATATCATACGGCGATTCCCCCACAGCCGAATTTGCGCCAACAATTCGAAGATGCCTTGCCGAAGGATCGCTACCGTCTAGTGCGTATTTCCAGACAATATTTATCGAATGAAAGTAATGCTGAAAACAAGCAGAGCATTAGCCTAGAGCCACCCACACCAGAAAAATTATTCCAGCAGATCTGGGAGAAAAAGGGCTATCACGCTGATGATGAAGTCACCAAAGATTTTTTAAGTCTGGTGAATGAAGCACAGAAAAAACTTGAAGATGATCAAAGTTCTTAAGGATTTGCCATGAAAATTTTATCGATTCGACTAAAAAATCTGGCATCTCTTGCGGGTGAGCACTTTATTGATTTTGAGTGTGATCCTTTGGCCAATGCGGGCTTGATCGCGATTGTCGGGAAAACAGGTGCAGGTAAATCCACCATTTTAGATGCCATGTGTCTGGCACTCTTTAATAAAATTCCCCGCCTCAAAGAAAGTGATGGCAAACTTCTGGACGTGGACGGTTCGGAGCTGCTGACCAACTCTCCCCTGACCGTTTTACGTCGTGGTACAGGACATGGCTTTGCTGAACTGTGTTTTGTGGCACAAGATCAAAAACATTATCAGGCACGTTGGGAAATTAAGCGTGCCCGTGAAAATGCCAGTGGCAAACTGCAAAGTGTACAGCGCTCACTCAAATGCCTGACCGATGGCGTGGTGGTTGCAGACAAAACTAAAGCCGTCGAAAGCCATATCCAGCAAATTACCCAACTCAGTTTTGAACAATTCACCCGTGCCGTTTTACTGGCACAATCGGAAGTTACCGCTTTTTTAAAGGCGCGTGATACTGAACGAGGCGAATTGCTAGAATACCTGACCAACTCCAGTATCTTTGCCAAAATTGGGCAACTGGCGTTTGAAAAAACCCGTGAAATGACCAACCAGCGCAAACAGCTGGAAAATGTTTTAGGTCATATTGAAATTCGTTCTGATGAGGAAGTTGCTGCCTTACAAACTCAATTTCAACAGATACAACAACAGGTCCAGCAGCTTGAAACCGAACGGACTCAACTCAAGCAACAACAGCAGTGGTTTGAGCAACAACAAAAGCTTGAAAGTGAAATTTTCTTCAAACAACAGCAGCATGAAACGCAGCTCAATGCCCATACCGCCCTCGCAACAGATCGCCAGTTGCTTGAACAATTGGAAATCTTTTCCGAGATTCGTCCTGTTGTGTTTCAACAGCAGCAAATCCAAAAAACACTGCAACAACTTGAGCCACAGCTTCAACAAAAACAACAACATTTTAGTCGCTTAACCACAGAGTTCGAGCAAGAAAAAGTCCGCTATACGCAAGCGGAAACAGCACTGCAACAGTTTCAAAATTTTGAGCTGCAACATCAAGATGAGTTGAGTCAGGTGCGTAAATACGTTCAGGAACGTGATTATATAGCCGAAGATTATAAAAAAACCAAAAGCAGACTGACGCATATCGAAACTCAGCAGCAACCTTTGCTACAACAGCAACAACAGCTTGAGCAGAGCCTCCAGAATATAGGCACACAACAGACATCCTGCCTTGAGCAATTACAGCAAAGTGCCCACTTCTCAACTTTAGATAAGGGCCTGCATGCTCATGTACAACAATTAGAGCAGTTTATTCTGCATTATAAAAAAGTTGAAAATACGCTGGGGAATATTCAACAGGCTCAAAGCAAACTTGAGCAAGATAAAAGTCAACTTGAGCAATTGATCACGCAGTTTGGTACAACACAGCAGATTGATCATACCCTTGAGCAGAAACAGGCACAGAAAGAGCAAGTGTTGACTCAGCTGAATCAACTGGATGTGATTCAACAAAAACTACAGCATCATTTTCAATTAAAAAATGAAGTCTCAGAGCTGCAACACACATTAAATACGATACAATTCCAATATCAACAGCTCGAGCAAAATACTCAAAAAGCAGAAAGTGAATTTCAGGCAGCAAAAACCGAGCGGGAAAAATTACAGCTTATCCTGCAACAGCAACGCTTACTCCATGCCGAGAATATTGAACATTTACGGGCTGAACTAAAACAAGGTGAAGCTTGTCTGGTCTGTGGCAGTACTGAACATCCCTATCGTGAGGATGAAAGTCCAGTTTCGAAAGCCTTATATGCATTACAGCAACAGCAGGAACAACAGGCGCTACAACAAGAGCAACAGTGCTTCCAGCTTTGGCAGAATACTCAGCAACAATTTACCCAACTGCAATCTGAGCAAAAACAGCGCCAAACAGCCTTGCAACAAACGCAGGAAAAATTAAACGCTCAACAGCTAGAGTTACAGCAATATTTGACTCAAAGTCATATTCAACTCGATTTCAATTTAGCTCAACACGAGCTTGAGGCATCCTTAAAGCACTTAAGCGCTCAATCTACACAAACAAAACAACAGGTTGATCAGCAATTACAACAACTCAATCAGGCCAGTAAACAGCTGGTTAATTTAAATCAGTCTATCCAGAACACGGCCTACCAATTGGAAACCGTACGGCAGTTACAGCGACAGATTCAGCATATTGTGGATTGTCTAGAGCCACATGAGAAAACACTTTGGCTGGAACAACCACTTAGCCAAGCACAACAGATTGTGCAGCGCTTAAAACAACGCCTGCAACAGCTTGATCATGCCGATGGACTGAGCAAACAACAACAGCACAGCACACAACAACTCAATTTATTAATATCAAATCTAAATAGTTTAAGCACGCAACATACTGAGCTAAATCAGCAATTGCAGGAAATTGCGAAAAAGGGTCAACAAAATAGTGAGGCTGCCAATCAACTCATTCTGGCAATGGCTGGTTCAACTGAATTGAAAGCCAATGAATGGTTGCATCAACATGATCAACAACGTCAGCAAGTGCAGCATCAATATCAGCAAGTAAAACAGAATTTTGAACAGGCACGACAAAACTTTGAGCAACACAAGAATGAACTAGAGCAGCTCAAAGCACAGCACCAGCATAACCAACAATCATTCACACAATGCACAACAGAAATCGGTGCATGGCTGAAGCAGCATGTGCATTTTGAAGAACAGCAACTCAGTCAGTTGCTAGCCATTTCTTCAACGCAGGAACAGCAGATTCGCTTAACGTTACAAAATGCAGATCGTGTCTTGAGTGAAGCAGACTATGCGCTTAAAACTGCACAACAGCTATTCAATGAGCACCAGCAACAACAGCCCGAGATTCAACATCAACAGCTGACCGAATTGATTCAGCTAAATCAGGATAAACTACAACAGCAACTTGAACAACGCGATCAATATAAAGTTCAACTCGAATTACATCAGCAAAACCTTGCCAAGCAAAAACAGTTTGCCGACCAGATCCAGCAAATTCAGCAACAGGAACATCGCTGGAATAAGATTTCGAGCTTGATTGGCGATTCTAAAGGCAAAGATTTCCGTGATTTAGCGCAGCAATACAATCTGGATATTTTGCTGGAATATGCCAATCAGCAATTGGCGATGTTATCGCAACGTTACACATTAAAGCGCTTGGAAAACTCACTCAGTCTGGCAATTATCGACCATGATATGGATGGTGAAACCCGTTCGGTTGCCTCTCTCTCTGGTGGAGAATCATTCCTCACTGCCCTTGCGATTTCATTAGCGATTGCCAATATGGCTTCTGGTTCGATGAAAATCGAATCCCTGTTCATTGATGAAGGTTTTGGGACACTGGATGCCTCATCTTTGCACATGGTGATGAATGCACTGGATCAATTACAAAGCCAAGGTCGTAAAGTAATCTTAATTTCGCATATTCAGGAAATGCACGAACGGATTCCTGTACAGATTCAGGTACAACCTGTTGGATCAGGTTCGAGTCGGATTGAAGTAGTTGGTTAAAGCATTTTATGATGATTGAATAATCACGGTATTGAGATCTAATGAATCAGAAGAAAGCTGTTATCTTTGACCTTGATCAAACCTTACTGGATAGAACAACCTCCTTAAAAAAATTCTTAAGGTGGCAGATCAATTTTTTCCAATTAGTTCCTACTATGAAAAAGGAGTTCTTCATTCAGCGTTTTCTTGAACTGGATGATAATGGCAAAATTTGGAAAGATAGAGTTTATGAACAACTCATTCATGAGTTTTCAATTACTCACGTTTCACAAAATACCCTCTTAGCAAGCTATATTAATGATTTTAATAAATTTTCATGTTGTTTTCAGAATGTGGAAAATACGATTATTAAATTGAAAGAGCAAGGTTATCTGATTGGATTAATTTCTAATGGTAGAACCCCCTTTCAAGAACATAATTTTTATGCCCTAGGTCTGACGGAGTTCTTTTCAAGCATTATTGTTTCTGAGGCCGTTGGACTTAGAAAACCAGACCCCGCAATTTTTCTCTTATCATGTCGGCAACTTAACGTCAGTCCTCAAGATTGCACCTTTGTCGGCGATAATGAATTAGCAGATATCCAAGGTGCAAAAGCTGTAGGAATGAAAACAATTTTCTTTCATCCTGATCCACGGATATCATCATTAATGGCCGATGCAAATTTACACGATTATGCAAGACTCATCGAAATTCTGGAAAACCTCTAACCATACTTTCAAGTGAATATCAGCAAATAATCATTTTTAGCTTTTAGTTAAATAATCCCTTGCACCAAACAATGCTGTCCCCACTCTCACCATGGTTGAACCCGATGCAATCGCAGCTTCTAGATCAGCCGACATCCCCATACTCAAGGTATCCCAATCTTGCGGCTGTGCATGCTGGGACTTCACCTGATCAAATAGTGCTTTGGCATCTGCAAATGCAGCATAATTTTCAGGCGCTGGAATGACCATCAAACCACGTAAACGGATGTGTGGAAGTTGGCTGATGTGCTGAACCAGTTCAGCCACTTCTTCTGGCTGGCAACCATCTTTAGAATCTTGTTCATCAATATTCACTTGCAGACAGATGTTCAATGGCTGTTGAGATTCTAAACGCTGACCAGATAAACGCTCGGCAATAATCAAACGGTCAACCCCGTGTACCCAATCAAATTTCTCAGCCAGATGCTTGGTTTTATTACGTTGCACATGACCAATAAAATGCCACTCGATCTCCAGCTCTTTGAGTTCTTCAATTTTTTCTAGCGCTTCCTGTAAATAATTTTCACCAAAACAGCGCTGTCCCACTGCGTACATTTCACGCAGGCTTGAAGCAGGATGGGTCTTTGAAACGGCTAACAATTGCACAGTCGCAGGATCACGTTGAACACGCTGACAGGCTTGTTCTATTTGATTTAAAACAGTTTGGCGGGATTGTTGCGATTGATTCATTGACACAGTTCTCATTTACGAAATGTTTTTTTGCTTTCCCATTCTTTAAGGTGTTGGTAAGCCTGAATGAAAGCCTTATATTATTCTACAAAATAATGAGACTTTTGAGTTTGTTTCGGGGAAATTATGGATATTACAGAATTACTCGCCTTTTCGGTTAAAAACGGTGCATCAGATTTACACCTTTCAGCGGGTATGCCTCCGATGATTCGTGTAGATGGTGAAGTACGTCGTATCAATTTACCAGCACTTGAACATAAAGATGTACACCGTTTAGTGTACGACATTATGAATGATAAACAACGTCGTGATTTTGAAGAAGATCTAGAAACTGACTTTTCATTTGAAGTACCGAATATTGCCCGTTTCCGTGTCAACGCATTTAACCAGAACCGTGGTGCTGGAGCGGTGTTCCGTACCATTCCATCGAAAGTGTTGACCATGGAAGATTTGGGACTCGGTACAATTTTCAAGGAAATTTGTGATTATCCACGTGGGATTGTGCTTGTCACAGGCCCAACAGGTTCGGGTAAATCGACAACGCTTGCAGCGATGATCGACTATATTAATGAAAACCGTTATGACCATATTTTAACGGTAGAAGATCCTATCGAATTTGTACACCAGTCGAAAAAATGCCTGATCAACCAGCGTGAAGTACACCGTGATACGCATGGCTTTAATGCCGCACTTCGTTCTGCCCTCCGTGAAGACCCTGACATTATTCTGGTCGGTGAGATGCGTGACCTTGAAACCATTCGCTTGGCATTAACCGCAGCGGAAACAGGTCACTTAGTTTTTGGTACCCTGCATACGACTTCTGCCGCAAAAACCATTGACCGTGTGATCGACGTCTTCCCTGCTGAGGAAAAAGACATGGTTCGTGCCATGTTGTCTGAATCTTTACAAGCGGTCATTTCACAAACGCTATTAAAGAAAAATGGCGGTGGTCGTGTGGCTGCACATGAAATCATGATCGGGATTCCTGCAATCCGTAACCTTGTGCGTGAAAATAAAGTCGCACAAATGTACTCTGCCATTCAAACTGGTGCCAACTATGGCATGACCACTTTGGATCAAAGTTTAAAAACATTGGTGTCTAAAGGTTTAATTAGCCCGCAAACGGCTCGTACGGTGGCGAAACAGCCTGAGTCATTCCTATAAAAATAAAGGGATTAGAGAGATATCATGGACTTTAATGATTTACTCAATTTGATGATTCAACAGAATGCCTCGGACTTATTTGTCACGGCAGACGTTGAACCTTCAATGAAAATTAACGGGCAGATTGTGCCTGTTTCAAAAACCAAGTTGTCAGGGGAAATTGTCGGTCAACTTGTACAGTCCATCATGACGGACAAACAGCGTAAAGAATTTGCCGATACACGCGAATGCAACTTTGCCATCATGAATCGTGAAAAGACGGCACGTTTCCGTGTCAGTGCTTTTCAGCAGCGTGATATGCCGGGCATGGTGTTACGTAAAATCGAAACCCATATCCCAACCATGGATGACCTGAAACTGCCTGAAGTTCTGAAAGAACTGGCAATGACCAAACGCGGCATCATCATTTTTGTAGGGGCAACAGGTACAGGTAAGTCGACTTCCCTCGCTTCGATGATTGGTTTCCGCAACCAGAATTCTAAAGGTCATATCATTACCATTGAAGATCCGATCGAATTTGTACATCAGCATGCAGGTTGCATTGTGACACAGCGTGAAGTGGGCATTGATACCGATTCATTTGAAGTGGCATTGAAAAATACGCTACGTCAGGCACCAGATGTGATCCTGATTGGTGAGATCCGCTCTCGTGAAACTATGGACTACGCGATTGCCTTCGCAGAAACTGGTCACTTGGTACTCGCGACCCTGCATGCCAACAATGCCAACCAAGCCTTAGACCGTATTATTCACTTCTTTGAAGCGGATCGTCATAGCCAGCTGTATATGGACTTGTCGTTGAACTTAAAAGCATTGGTGGCACAACAGTTAATTCCAACGCCTGACGGCAATTCGCGTCGTGCTGCGATTGAGATTCTGATTAACACCCCGCTTCTGGCCGACTATATCCGTAAGGGTGAAATTCATGAGATTAAAGATCTGATGAAACGTTCACGCGAGCTAGGCATGCAGACCTTCGATCAGGCTTTATTTGACCTTTATAAAGCAGGTCAGATTACCTACAAGGATGCATTGAAGCATGCAGACTCACCAAACGATCTACGTCTCACCATCAAACTTTCAGAAGAAGGCGCAGACCAGTTATTAAGTGCCAGCCGCAACATTACCTTTGATGGTCAATAATTCAAACTAAGCCATTAAAAAAAGGGAAGGTTTTTGTAACCTTCCCTTTTTATTTGTTCAATTTTCGTGAACTTTAAATTTTTAACTCAACTCAGCTTATTTTTTACGATAAGCCTCTTGGCATTCTGCATCACTGCAATAACCATAAAGGTTTAAAGAATGGCCAGTTAAAGCAAATTGATGTTTATCAGCAACAGCATGTTGTTCTTGCTCGATAATATCATTAGTAAATTCAACAACTTTGTTACAGTTCAAGCAAACGAGGTGATCATGGTGATCTTCTTGCATGATTTCAAAAACAGAATGGTTGTTTTCAAAATGGTGACGCTGAATGATACCGGCAGCTTCGAATTGTGTTAACACACGGTAAACCGTTGCTAGACCCACATCTTCACCCTGCTCAAGCAAAGTTTTATAAATATCTTCAGCACTTAAATGATGTTGTTTTGAATTTTCTAATAATTCCAAAATCTTAATACGAGGAAGGGTAACTTTAAGTCCAGCTTTGCGTAAGTCTTGATTGGAAATCGGCATAAAAAAAGGTCTCTCAACAAATCTTAAGTTGGAATAGGCAATAGAGTTTAGATGCAGTATGATCTATCCTTGAACCAAATGCATCATCATTTATCAGGATAGTGTAGCAAAATGCAAAAAATCATGCTGGCGTTGTTCGTCACTTCAGTACTTAGCGGTTGTTCAGTCTTTGGTGTTTATAAAGTCGATATTCCACAGGGAACACCATTAACCAAAGCACAAGCATCTCAAGTACAAGTGGGCATGAGCTTTCAGCAAGTCCGTTTCTTGCTTGGTAGTCCAACGGTTACAGATCCTTTGAATCCGTTACGTTGGGACTATATCTATAACTACATCCCAGGAACTTATGCCAAAAAAGCGAAAATACCTGCGGCACATGGCCAGCATTTGAAAATTTATTTTGATGCGAATGGTAATGTTGAGCGCCTGGAAGGCTTAGAAACGATTCCAGAATCACAACCTGGTTTACCGGCATCAAAAGAAGCGATTTTGACTGCGCCCCCACTATAACGGCTTTGCAGTAAAAAGAAACCCCTCATCGAGATAATCGTGAGGGGTTTTCTTTATTAGCTTGATGGTCTAAAACGATTACCTTTGATAAATCGCCCAACAGGATTCTTTTCAGCCCGTTTACGGCGGATATCTTTGGGATTGATGGTCAAAGGCCGATAAATCTCAACACGATCACCAGCTTGTAGCAAAGTCTCTGCTTCAATCTTGTTGCCAAAAATCCCCAAGTGTAAAACTTCTGGCAGGCTCACCTGCTCGGCTAAGCCACTGGCATCAATCGCCTGCTGAGCCGTCATTCCCTCACTGAATGCAACAGTCAGATGAAATTGCTGTTCAGGCGTTGTATAAGCCACCCAAACTTGTTTTGCCTGTTCCATTAGATCACTTGCCCAACAACCGCAATAATTGCGACCACAATTGAAAGCGGTAAGATGATACGGATCGCAATACGCCAGATGTTATAGAACAATTCATTGCTAAAGCCCATCGCTTTACGTAGATGACTGATCTTCATGATCCAGCCAGCAAACAACGCATAGACTAGGCAAATGATGAGACCCCATAACATCAACAAGGTATTAAAAATTTGCTCAACTTGCGGCACAGCCCATACCGCAACCGCTGCAAGCAAAATTGCCCATTGAACCACAACTGCCAGCTGGCGCTGCGCCAGTTGCTCTTTTGCAAACTGAATTAATAAGGCAGCCGACATCAGTGCAGCAAAACCCCATGCTAAAGCAGGAAGCTGGGCCTGAACAGAGAAGAAGCCAAATGCAATCACGGCAAGAAGCTGAGCAATCCAGATGGGTAAAACTGAAGTGGTTGCAGCTTCCTGCTTTTTCACCACAGCTAGGCTACTCTGCCAATATAAGCCCAAACCTAAACCACTTGCGACCAAGGCAAGTACTGTCGCATTGCCCCACTCGCTAAACTCCACACCTGTCCAGTGCCATGCCTGTAACTGGGTACCCATCACATTGGCAAGGATAAACGCAGCAACGACACCGATGGTTGTCAAAGCAATGAGGAATTGACGAGGGATAAAAGAAAGTGCAAATGCAACAACAGCAAGAATCGCGAATAGAATCTGGCTAGAAATATTTAATGCCAGTTGCTCATTCACCACATGGCTTGCAGTATTTAATACACTACCTGCAAAAAACGGGACGAAAACAACTGCTAACCACCCGACGACACGCCATCTTGGTGAAGCATCGGCATCACGTGTAAGACTTGAAAGCGCTTGTAATGCGGTCGTTTGTGAACGCTTTGCTAAAGCGATTTCAAGATAACCGATTGGCAGTGCCAATAAAATCATGGTGCCTAACCACAGCAACCAGAAATCGAACTGACGATCAATCTGGATACCTACAGTTGGTGCCAATGTGGTAATCATGACAAAAGATAGGCAAAACGCCATCACTGGGGCAAACCAGCGTGACAGAGTTGTGTCCTGCATAATGCATTCCTTGAAAAATCTTTGAACTCATTGCGCTTTATGGTGTTTGCAATGAAATATTCAATCTATTTTGCCTTTCTCACGCTTGAAAATCAAAACAAAAGATATCGAAAGAAAAAAGCAAATCACCCAGTCAAGATGATTTGCTGCGCACCAGTTATTATTTTTTAATTAGATCCCTTGTATATCACTCATACCAACCTTATTATTTTTTATAACAAGGGATCTTTTTTTATTATCTTTTTATTATGAGAAGAATCGAGAAAACCAGTTCTTCCCTTTTTTCTTTTCATTTTCTTTAATAATACCAATCATATTTTCTTTGACAGCACCAACATAATCAGCATCATCATGACGAATATGATTAATCAACCACTTTGATAGTGCTTCATGCAACTCACTATCAATTTCCTGCCCCAACTCAAAACGCTGACGATAAGTCTCTATCTTTTTGATAAATAAGTCATGTACTCGCTTGTGTGGTACACGATACTTATAGTTTGCTTCTTCCTGCAAACTTTCTTCAAAGGTAAAATGAGACTGGGTATAATCAATAATATTATCCAGAATCCCCTTTAACTTCGCACGGTCATCGTCTTCTTTTAATTCATCAATTTCATTAATATAATCTAGAATACGACGATGTTGATCATCAATTACTTCTATTCCTGTATTATATTCGACAGACCATTTCATCCCCATATCAAACCCCAAACCATATTTGATTTATTGAATACAAATATAATATCGACAAAAGATTTAAATAAAAACGCAGCATTTTTGTCAGGTTTGCAATTTTTATGTATAAAATAAAATAAGCTGTTGTTTTATATTTAATTTAATATTTTCACCCACCAAAACGCTCAAGTATTTTTTAACCAACAAGAAAAACTATCTATCTAATTTTATTGATATAACCAGAAAAATGAGAACTAATTTTTTAATAAAAAACAGTTCAAACATATATTCTGATTATATCTTCTATATTAATACTGATCTGCTTTAGTTATTCGTTTTAATGCAGGATTTTTAGCTTCTCGGATTAAACGCTCTACTCGTGTTAAAGCATGCAAAATCGGTTTACCGCACTGGAATAAGATCATTTCCCCAGGCTGGTATGCAGTCCATGCTTCGTTATGCGTTAAAGGCTCAGTGGTAATCACCGCCACACGATCTTCAGGTGTCGTGACCTGACTAAAATCGACCTCTACGTCCAGATCAATTAAATGTGCATGTTGAAAAGGATATTCACGTACCAGCCAGTGCAATTTAGTGGTGGCATAGCTATACAGGGCCTTACCATTCGACAAGCAGAAATTAAACGTTCCATGCTCTGCAATTTGTGGAGAAATACGCTCTAATAGTGAAAAAATCTCTTCTAAGCTTGGCTCGGTATAGCCAAATGCCTCAACCATCTGATCTAGTAAATAGCAAAATGCCAGCTCACTATCCGTATTGCCGACAGGTTCAAAACGCCCGCTAAGCTCAGGTTTAAAGTCATGCAAATCGCCATTATGGGCAAAAATCCAATGTCTGCCCCATAACTCACGCAAGAAAGGATGTGAATTCTCTAAGTTGATTTTGCCTTGTGTCGCTTTACGGATATGGGCAATGACATTACGAGACTTGATCGGATAGTTACGAATCAGATCTGCAATTGGAGATTCTACCGCCGATTGATTATCGACAAACAGACGGCAGGCTTTGTCTTCAAAGAATGCGATACCAAAGCCATCACAATGATCAGACGTGACCCCTGCTCGTTGGGAGAACCCACGAAACGAAAAGGTAATATCTGTGGGGGTAGCACAATTCATTCCTAATAGCTGGCACATATCTTTTAACTATCTAACATCTACGCCTATTGTGCATGAGGTTGAGATCGCTTGTAAATCTTAATATGTGCTCACTATTGGACGAGGAACGATATAAGATTAACGTTGCACCATTTTGTTCATGACAAAAGACATGGCAATCTTATTCACTTCCAAAAACACAAAATAATCCAGACATTTAAAATCTTCATCATAAAATGCCTGTTTTGAAAGTTTCGATTGCATACCTAAATAGGTCTGAAATAATTTTGGCATCCGTTCATCTTGCGGAAAACTATAATCAGGGCGTTCTGGTTCAAAAATACGCTTTGAACGGATATCAATACTTTGATGCTCACCCAATTGTTGAATCTGGCGATGGGTGTAATAAGCACGCGCCAGATTATCGTCTAAATGAATACTGACACAGCCCATTAAATATTTGGCACGCATTGACCATAATACTTTAGGCACCAGATTCAACCACAGCATGGAAAGTGCTTTACCAGAACGGAATTGAGGGTGAACGCAAGTTCGACCAATTTCTAAAACACTCGGTAAATGTGATAAATGTGGAACAATTTCGAATTCCTGAGCGCTATAACTCTGCCCGATTTCATGGCCTTGAAATAATTTTAATCGAGTATAGGCAACAATTTCACCTGTCCACTTCTCACGTAAAACGGCATGTTCACAGCCAAAATCATAAAGGTCTTGATCTAAACCATCTTCAAAATGCATCCCAAATTGATGGCTAAATTGTGTAGCTCTAAAACGTTGTACATCTTGTAATTCTTTTAAATTATCCACCCATTCAAAACGGAACTGGTTTTGAGCTGGTTTGTGGCGTAAAGGTAAAGTCAATGTCTGGCGATATTGATTTAATTTTTCTAGCATAATGAAAGCTCCTTATGGCTAGATTTACCTTAAAGCGCTTAAATGACATTGAGATGACTAAAACATGAACAACACATGACGAAAAAAGAGGCCAATTTAAGGCCTCTTTTGTTTTCATCAGCAGAATTAATGCTTGACGCGATTGGTAATTAAAGTACCCACACCATGATCAGTAAAGATTTCTAACAAACTTGCATGTGGTACACGTCCATCAACGATATGCGCACTGACCACACCACCTTTTACCGCATCGAGTGCACAACCCACTTTTGGAATCATGCCACCATAAATCACGCCTGTTTCAATCAGACGATCAACTTCTTGCGTGGTCAGCCCCGTTAACAAGTTTTTATTTTCGTCCAGTACACCAGTGATATTGGTCAATAAAATCAGTTTTTCTGCGCCTAATGCTTCTGCAACTTTTCCAGCCACAAGGTCAGCATTGATATTATAAGTATTGCCATCCTCATCTACACCGAGTGGCGCAATAACAGGAATAAAATCACTTTGGGTAAACATTTCAAGGACGTCAGTTTTTACACCTGTGACTTCGCCAACCATGCCCAAGTCAATCTGTGAAACGGAACCATCTGCTTCCTGTTTTTCCATCAACAATTTACGTGCGCGCAGCAAATTACCATCTTTACCCGTTAAACCAATGGCACGACCGCCATGTTTATTGATCAGGTTAACGATCGATTTATTGACGCTACCGCCGAGTACCATCTCAACCACTTCCATGGTTGCTTCATCGGTCACGCGCATGCCATCAATACGGTCAGATTCTTGCCCTAAACGTTTTAATAATGAATCAACTTGTGGACCACCACCATGTACAACGATCGGATTTAAACCTACTGTTTTTAACAACACAATGTCGCGGGCAAATGAACTTTCCAACTCAGGATCAGTCATCGCATTACCACCATATTTTACAACCAACGTTTTTCCTGCAAATCGTTGGATATACGGCAAAGCTTCAATCAAAATTTTTGCTTTATCAATGCCGATATGTTCATGTGGCATGCGTCTCTCCTTATTAAGCCTGTGCGAGTTCTTGTGCAATCTGTGGATAATGGTCTTGCAACATAGCAACAAATGTCTGGCGAATTTCAACTAACCGATCCGGATTGTCTGCATCGAAGCGGACGGTAAAATATTCACCAGTATTTGATGCTCGAATAATGCCAAAACCATCATCAAAATCAAGTCTTACACCATCTATTTTACTTAAACGTGCACCTAAACGGTGACTTAAAATCTCGATCTCATCTAAAACCTGTTTCGGATTGGCATCATGTGTGCTGATATAAGTATCTTCGGTGCAGTAACGTTCAGGATAAATACTCAATAATTCAGACAAGCTTTTTGCTGTTGATTGTGTGAGATATTCCATCACACGCAAAGCCGCATAGAGACCATCATCATAGCCATAACCACGTCCGTCGTTAAAGACATAATGGCCTGCATATTCGCCACCAAAGACCGCTGCACCTTTGGATTGAGATAAATAAGCCCGTAAAAAACTGCTTCCTGTACGGATCATTTTGGCCTGTCCCGCAAGTTGCTGAACCGTGTCAGACACCATACGCGAACATTTCACATCAAAAACAATTTCTTTTTGTGGATGCTGCTGTAAACATATTTGTGCAAATAAGGACAGCAAGCGATCAGGGCTAATAATCATGGCCTGCTCATCTAGCAAAACGACACGATCCCCATCCCCATCTAAAGCAATACCAAGATCGGCCTGTTCTGACAAAATCGCTGCCTGTAATTGCTTTAAATGCTCAGCATGAGAAGGATCTGGTGCATGATCGGGGAAATGTCCATTGGCTTCGCAACGCAATGCAACCACCTCACAACCTAACTGTTCCAGCACCAGTTTTGCACAATGGCCTGCTGAACCATGTAAACCATCAAGAGCAACTTTTAACGGTCGAGCCAATTGAATATCATCAATTAATGCGTGTTGATACTGTAAACAATATTGCGGAATAGTGTGATGCGAGCGGATATCTGAGGAAAAATATTCTTTGGCAGTCGGTAGAGAAATTTGCGCGAGTTGACCAACGGATTGAATCGTTTCAGGACTCGGAGGCTCCCCTTTGACAATCCACTTAATTCCGTTATCAGACTTTGGATTATGGCTTGCAGTCACCATAATGCCATTCCCACCAAAATCACGGGCAATATAATACATCATCGGTGATGAACAGCAACCAATACTGGTCACTTGCAGACCTTCTTGTTGAAGCGCGTGCTGAATAATTTCAGCATAATGAGGGCTGGTTAATCGCGCATCATAACCAACAACAACCTGATTCTGTCCAGCGTTTTTATAGTGTAAAGCTAAGGCGTGGGCAATTGAACAAATAATATTTGGCGTGAGATTTGAAAGTTTTCCGCGAATATCATAAGCACGAAAAATATTCAAAGGAAATGTTTGTTGTATATTCACAGCAAGCCCCTATTTTTATAATCATTCGATTATTCAAAAATGGCGAAATTATTAAGTAATTAATTAACCCTTGTTCAGAAAAATTAAAATAATTAATCAGTTGCTTTGTAATATACTTTAAACAAACAATCAATATGAAAAATGCAATGTTTTCCAGTAAAACATTGCATTTTAAGTGATATTTACCGGAAAATTATTGCTTACCCGTATGTCCGAAACCACCAGCACCGCGCTCAGTTGCAACAAATTCACTCACTTGTTCAAACTCGGCTTGTACGACTGGTACAAGAACATATTGTGCCAAACGCTCGCCTGGTTCTAAACGGAATGTATTTTGACCACGGTTCCAGACAGATACCATCAATTCACCTTGATAATCTGAATCAATCAAGCCAACCAAGTTACCTAAAACGATACCGTGTTTATGGCCTAGACCTGAACGAGGCAAAATCAAACCAGCAAAGTTTGGATCTTCGATATAAATCGCCAAACCAGTTTTAACCAAAACAGTTTCACCTGGCGCAATATCAATCGCTGCATCTAAACATGCACGTAAATCTAAACCTGCTGAACCTGTGGTTGCATAAGAAGGCAAAGCCCACTCTTGACCTAAACGCGCATCTAATACTTTAACTTGGACTTTCATTACAACTTCCTACTTACAAACTTTTATCGTTTCAACAATGCTTTTAAATTGGCAAGATACTGCTGCGCTTGCTCTTTTGGATCAACATTCGGCGCCAGTTTCTTTTTACGACCATGCCATTCCAGATCATCTTGTGGCATTTCGTCTAAGAAGCGACTTGGTGTCATCTGACGCATTTGTCCACCGTTCTTACGCTGTTCTGCCAGTGTCAAAGTCAAACCTTGACGCGCACGGGTAATTCCCACGTACATCAAACGACGTTCTTCTTCGATGGTTTCTGATGCAATCGAGTTCTTGTGTGGTAACAGTTCTTCTTCCAGACCAATCATATACACATAAGGGAACTCCAGACCTTTTGCCGCATGCAAAGTCAACAAGTTCACTTTATCGGTGTCTTCTTCTTCCTGTTGCTGCTCAAGCATATCCAGCAGTACCAGTTTACGAATCACGCTTTCAATATTTTTCTCATCGACATCGTCAGTACGATTCAATAAGTTTTGAATACTGCTATATAAACTTTCGATGCTATCGAGCTTGGTTTTTTCCTGAGCAGGTGTTGCCGCCTGTTCACGAATATAATCGATATAACCTGCTTCATTGATCATCTGACGAACCTTTGGCATCGGCTCATCATCGTCAAGTAACTCACGGGTAAATGTCGCAATAAAATCAGCAAACTCATGCAATTGTGTAGCAGCTTTCTTCGGTAACACCATGCTTAATCGCTGGTCAGAAGATGCTGTGAGCAAAGACAAGGTATTTTCTTGGGCAAATAAACCCAGCTTTTCCAAAGTTACAGGCCCAATCGCACGTTTTGGCGTATTAATAATACGTAGGAATGCACTGTCATCTTCAGGGTTAATGATGAGACGTAAATAGCTCATCACATCCTTAATCTCTGCACGCGCGAAGAACGACTGACCACCCGACAGTTTATAAGGGATTTGCATCTGACGTAATTGGGTTTCAATGACACGCGCCTGAAAGTTACCGCGGTATAGCACCGCATAGTCTTTCCAGTTTTTACCGTTCATCAATTTGTGCGTGATCAGGTCTTTGACCACGCGTTCTGCTTCGTCATCGTCATTTAAACAGGTAATGACACGAATGGTTTCGCCATGACCTTTATCACTCCACAATTTCTTATCGAAAATATGCGGATTGTTCTCAATCACGGCATTGGCCGCTTTTAGAATACGACTGGTTGAACGATAGTTCTGCTCAAGTTTGATGACTTTTAGATTATGGAAGTCATCCTTCAATAACGCCATGTTTTCAGGCTTTGCACCACGCCATGCATAAATGGACTGGTCATCATCACCTACGGCGGTGAACTGCCCCATAACCCCAACCAACAGCTTAACTAGGGTATATTGCGCAGTATTGGTATCCTGATATTCATCGACCAGTAAATAGCGAACGCGGTTTTGCCATTTGTCACGTACTTCAGCATTTTCCTGAAGTAAACGTGTCGGCATCACGATCAGGTCATCAAAGTCTACGGCGTTATAGGCACGTAAGTTACGTTCATAAAGCTGATAAAGATGTGCAAACTGGACATCTTCAACCGTTTCACAAGTGGAATGTGCTTGTTCTGGAACGATAAGATCGTTTTTCCAGTCTGAAATTTTCTTCATTGCCTTGGCAAGAAGTTCTTTACTCTCTGCCCCTGACAAATTATCGCGCTGCATCAAATCCATCAGGATTCGCTTACAGTCATCCGCATCTAAAATAGAAAAGTTGTTTTTAAGCGGTAAATGTTTTAATTCAAGACGAAGTAAATTCAAACCAAAAGTATGGAAGGTCGAAACCGAAAGTCCTTTTGCCTCTTCACGTGAAAGCAATTTACCTACACGTTCTTTCATTTCACGTGCAGCCTTATTGGTAAAGGTCATTGCCGTAATACGATAGGCTGGAATACCACATTGTTGTACCAAGAAAGCCACTTTTCGGGTAATTACTGAAGTTTTACCCGAACCTGCACCTGCGAGTACCAACAAAGGCCCCTGAACATATTTCATGGCTTCAAGTTGCTTGTCATTAAGTTGACTGGCAGATGACATTGGTTATTCCTCTCTCGTTTCCGAGCCTGATTTTTCGAGCACAATTATAGACATCTATGTTTTAGAATCCCAATAGTAAATCTAGGGATATGTATAAATTATGATGTTTCAATTTTTAATAACGACACTGATTGTCGCTCAACATAAAAAGTATCGTTAGTATCTTGATTTTAATTATCTTAAAATAGCTTTTTGACTCAAAAATAAATCAAGATTAGCTTCAAACGTCTATACTTATTAAGGATTTGACATGAAATTTCTAGCGGTAATTGCCCTAATAACAGCTCTCTCTGCTTGTGCAACAACCCCCACAACAATTGAAAGTGCAAATGTTGTGCCTCCCCAAAGAATCTATCAACAAACGTATTTTACAGAACATAAAAATAGTATTGAGGCTAAAGTTGTTTTCTTCCGGGATAAAGGACTAACAGGCTTTGGTTGCTCATATGATCTATATATTAATAATCAAAAATCTTTTTCACTCAAACAAAATGAACAAGCAACAATTTTCTTAAAACCTGATTCATATATTTTTAGACTTGAGACTAGCAAAAATAGTCTTTGCCCCACTATTGTAGATTCACAAGAAGCAAATATTAAGTCGAATGCTGAATTAGAATACAGAGTATCTCTACCCTCGGATGCAAATGCCCGTCTAGTCAGAATCAAATAGTCAGTTGATAAAGTTCTTAGAAAAGTATTCTTCATTTGACAAAACATTCCTTTTCAAATCCCAATAAAAAAAACCACCCGAAGGTGGTTTTTTAGAAATCAGTAAAAATTACTGTTTTGCATAAATGCTGATTTCTACACGACGGTTTTGCTCTTTACCAGCAGCAGTCGCGTTTGAAGCGATCGGGTTAGAAGAACCATAACCTTGCGCATCGATACGGCTAGAAGATACACCTTGACCAGCTAAGTAGTTTTTAACTGATTGAGCACGTGCTTGAGATAATGGGATGTTGATTGAATCGTTACCCGTATTATCTGTATAACCAGTTACAAGAATCGCACTCTTGTTATCTTCACCTAAAGTTTGCGCTACTTTGTTTAAAGTGCTGTAGAAGTTAGGTTTGATGTTTGATTTGTTTGTATCAAAGGTAATGCTACCAGGCATGATTAACTGAACAGAACCATCTGGGTTACGGCCTACTTCTACGCCTGTACCAGCCATTTGCTCACGTAATTTTTTCTCTTTATTGTCGAGATATAAACCACCAGCAGCACCAAGAACAGCACCGATTGCCGCAGCACGGTTGTTTTGTTTACTTGTATTTGCGTTACCTTTAGATACGCCATAACCTGCAGCTGCACCAATTAATGCACCTAGAGCAGATTTGTCATATTCTACGCCACCGATGTTATTACCTGTAGTTTGGCAACCAGAAAGTACCAATCCAGCCCCTACGAGTGTTGAAATTACTAATGCACGCATTGCGTAGCTCCTGTCTATGTATTTTGTTGTCTGGACAAATAATGAATGAGAAAACTGGCCTAGACCATTGATATTTTGTTAATAATAAACACTTTATTTGTATTTTTGTAATATTTTGATGCATTTTACTTGAATAAAGCACCATAATTTCTTCATGTTCATGGTTTTCACACAATAAATATTTTATGTGACAATCATCACATACATGAAAATCCGCTTTCCCTCCTTCAAAAATCACATTTAATCGGAAAAAGCAGTGTTAACCCGCCTAAATATATAAAAATTGTCAACATCTGAAAATATACAGTTGTATTTCAACATCTGTTGTTTATAGTTGGAACATCTCTTTTTTCAAACATCTGCACTCAAGGCTCGATTTATGTCTAACGCCAATAAAAAAGCGTCCTTATTGCAAAAAGTCAGTAAAGGATTAACCGTTAGTTCAGTCATTACAGGAAGTACATTTTTTCATGGCCCACCTGTACTGGCATTAGGTTTAACGAAATTATTTAAAAAATCATCAAAAGTAGACGAAACCAATATTCAGATTACCAACAGTTGGTTAGGGGTAAATAACTGGTTAATTGACAATGTATTGCCAGATTTACACTGGGATATCAGTATTGATAAAAACCTCGACCTGAATCTGCAAGGTCGATATATGATGATGTGTAACCATCAAAGCTGGGTCGATACTACAGTCAATCAGTATTTTGGCCTAACCCGTATGCCACTGACCCGCTTCTTTACCAAATGGGAACTTATTTTTATTCCATTTGTCGGGCAAGCATTTAAAATCCTCGGCTTCCCGATGATGAAACGTCATACCAAAGAGCAAATCGCGAAGAATCCCGAACTAAAATCACGCGATATGCTGGAAGCACGTAAAGCCTGTGAACAGTTACTTAGTCAGCCTTTTACCTTACTCAACTATTTAGAAGGGACCCGTTTTACTCCTGAAAAACATGCTGCACAGCAATCCCCTTATCAAAACCTGCTTAAACCTAAAGCAGGCGGTCTTGCATTAGCATTAAATATTCTTGGGGATAAAATTGATGCATTGGTCGATATGACTATTGTTTATCCAGACGGTGCGCCTGGTTACGGCGAATTCTGGCTCGGTGATGTGTCTCGTATTGCAGTAGATTTACGTAAAATAGATATTCCAGAGTGGGTACTTGGTGGTAATTATGAGGATGATCCCGTTTATCGTGAACGCTTCCAGAAATGGGTGGATCAGATCTGGACTGAAAAAGACCAGCTCATTAGCCAAATGAAAGCCAAATACCAGCAATAGTTTCAAAAGGAATTGTAGTAAGACATGACCCAGCAGGACTCAGGAAAGAACTCTAAATATAACTATGTCAATCCGAACAGCAAATTCTTTAAGCTGTTTTTGGTCTATGACATTTTTATGGTCTTTATTATTGTTTTTAACCTGTTCTGCTTAGGCATGAACTTTTTCTTGATGAGCAATATCGGGTCTTGGTTTTTTAATACCATCCAACTCCCGACGGTGCTGGAGTTTTATCGAACCCATTTACACCCGTGGGTAATTACTACTGAAGCGTGGTTTATTATATTTTTAATTGTAGAACTGGTCATTCGCTGGTTTCTTTCAATTGTACAAAAACACCATGCACGCTGGTGGTTCTTCCCTTTCATTCACTGGTATGAAATTCTTGCGGTGATCCCGCATTTCCGTTTTTTACGTTTATTCCGTGCCGGGATCATCGCTTATCGTTTATATGAGCTGGGCTACAAAGTCGTACCAGATGGAATCCGGATTAAAGCCGTCTTTTATTATCGCGTGGTCATGGAAGAATTATCAGATCGTGTCGTCATCACCGTGATTGATGGCATTCGTCATGAGCTGCAAACCAGTTCACAGCACAAAAAAATCATTCATGATCTGGTTGATCATCATCGACAACTGTTTACGGTCACCTTGGCTTCTCTGCTACAAGAGTCTCTTGCAACAGCGTTACAACAACAGCAACCTTTAATTACTGAAAAAGTCGGCATTATTGTCAATCAAGCCATTGAAGATACGCCTGAACTGACGCAACTCTTACGCCTGATTCCGATTGTTGGGGGAAGAATCGAGCAACAGATTCAAAGTATTGGTCAACGTTTAGGTGAAAATATCAGTGCGGGTTTGATCGAGCCATTTACGGCAGGCTCAACTCAACGACCAAATGAAAATTATCAATATATTGCAGAGCAAGTCAGCCAGTTGAATATTGATAATCAATATCTGGAAGAACTGGTCGAATCTGTCGTATTTGAAAGCCTTGAAGCGATAAGAAAACAAGTAAAAGTGAAGCAATGGCAGCAGATTTTGCAAGAATCTGATCAATTGGATAAAAAAGCGGAATGATTACAAGAAAAATTACCAATCGAGCTAGAGAATTCGTGTAATTTGTTCTAGCATTTGCTTTTATTTACAACTGCTTTAACACAATAGAGCGCTTAAAAAGCCCTGAAGGATAAATTATGGCTGATATACGGATTACGGGCAGAATGGTGAATTTTAGTCGACTCACGTTCGACACAAATGACCATAATGCAATCCGACAGCAACTTACCAGCACGCTGAATGAAGGTTCTTATATCGGTACATTGGTCATTATTGACAGTACTGTTGAGCAAGAACTGATTGCATTAATTCAGCTTTTGATTGATCTAGGTTTACAGCCTATGGCTGTGATTGATGGCATTCTGGGTGATGAAGCCCGCGCCATTCAATTCCCTGTTCTACCCGTAGATCAGCCATTGCAACGTATCAAGGCATCTAAAGAACAGGTGGTTGATCCAGCTCCAGCGAAAGCAGCGGATAATTCAGCAATACAAACACCACAAAAAAACACATCGAATGCATATATCACCTCGTATCATGATGAAATTTTGCGTACAGGCCAATGTTTGGTGCAAGATCAGGGTGATATCATTTTAAATGCAGGCATGAATAGTGGTTCGGAAGTCATTGCATCTGGAAATATTCACATTTATGGCAATGCTCGTGGTAGAGTCATTGCAGGTGCAGGTGGACAAGCTGCAGCACGTATTTTCTGCCACTCGTTAGAAGCCGAATTAATCTCGATTGCAGGAACCTATTGTGTTGCAGATGATATTCCAAAAGATATGATCAAAAAGTCTGTACATATTTATTTAAATAACAAGCAAGAACTTGAATTTGAGGCCTTGCAGTTTTAATTTATCTCATTAAACACCAAAAAAGCCCTTTTAGGGGCGTATGACCATAAATAGGAGTGGATTCGGTGGCCAAAATTGTTGTCGTAACGTCAGGCAAAGGTGGTGTAGGTAAAACTACAACAAGCGCATCTTTTGCAACAGGTTTAGCCCTACGTGGTCATAAAACTGTTGTGATCGATTTCGATGTGGGTTTACGTAATCTTGATTTGATCATGGGCTGCGAACGCCGTGTAGTTTATGACTTTGTCAATGTCATCAATAATGAAGCTCGCTTACAACAAGCACTCATCCGTGATAAAGATATTGAAAACTTATATATTCTCCCTGCGTCACAAACCCGCGATAAAGATGCGTTGAGTGATGAAGGTGTTGCACGTGTGATCGACGAACTTTCTCAAGAATTCGACTACATCATCTGTGATTCACCTGCTGGTATCGAGCGTGGTGCGATTTTAGCAATGTATCATGCAGATGAAGCGATCATTGTGACGAATCCTGAAATCTCATCAGTACGTGACTCTGACCGTATTATTGGTATGCTTGATAGCAAGACCAAAAAAGTTGAACAAAACGAAGGTCGTATCCGTAAGCATTTATGTATCACCCGTTTCAATCCGGAACGTGCTGATAAACAGGAAATGTTAACGATCGACGATATTTCTAAAGATATTTTACGTGTGCCGACTCTGGGTGTAATTCCTGAGTGCCCAAGCGTACTTCAAGCATCAAACGAAGGTAAACCAGTGATTCTCTATTCAGAAGAAAAAGCTGGACAAGCGTATGATGACTTAGTGGCTCGCTTCCTTGGCGAAGACCGTCCTTATCGACACATTGCAGTACAGCCAAAAGGTTGGTTAGCTAGACTATTTGGAGCGTAATTATGGCAGGATTCTGGAGTAAACTTTTTAGCAGTGATGAAAAACCATCAAGTGCACAAACTGCCAAAGATCGTTTAAAAGTTATTGTTGCCTCTGAACAAGGCTTGGGTCGTCGCTTAGGCCAAGACAAAATCGACCAAATGAAAAAAGAAATCATGCAGGTCGTGAGTCGTTATGTTCGTGGGGTGGATGAACAGCATATTCAAATGCAGGTTCGCTCAGAAGCAAACATTGAAATGCTAGAAATGAATATCAATTTACCTGAAGATCGTTAGAAGTTTTTTCATTAGCGATTTTTCGTAAATAAGGGCAAAATACGTCGTAGAATTTGAAAAGTATAACTTTTCTTTTCCCTCCCCACTTGAAGCCTAGCTTCTAGTGTTGCGGCAGGGAAAAGCGATACTTCTCTCATCCTGCCTCATATTTTGCCTTTATTATTTTATAAGACTGAGGAGATTGTCATGGCATTATCACAGCCAGCAACTTTCAATGAAGAATGGTCAGATGAGCGTGTGTTTGCCTACCTTAACCAGCTTCCTCCAGCTGGCGTAAATGCCGACTTTCATGTACTTTATCATGCCTTCAAACATATGCGCCCAAATGACTATGAGCGCTTGATTACCAAGTTTTTGGCAGATGGTCGTGACTTGAATGCAACCAATCCTGAAGGCCAACGCATTCATGATGTGATTGCACAATTTCCTCGCCAGAAAGAGGGTTTTCTGGAAGTTTTAGCGAAATTTGCTTAATCAATTCTAGAATAAAGGCCACATAATTTATCAATATCAACAAATTGAAGCGTAAATTATGTGGTTTTAATTTAAATAATGATATTTTTGACATGCTCTGATTAATAACTCCAACTCATAATTTTTATATTTTTAACCTCTCTATTCTAAGAAAGACAATGACTGACCAAAACACAAGCGTAATTGAAAATGCTCCTGTAAATCATCATCTAGCAGATTTAACCATCATTAGCCTAAAGAAATTTATCTTTTTATCGGTTATCTCTTTAGGATTATATGAACTGTGGTGGATCTTTAAAGCATGGCGTTTTCTGGCACTAAAAGATAATTTAAATATCATGCCTGCTGCCCGAGCTATTTTTTCTATTTTCTTCTTATATTCACTCTTCAAGAGAATCAGGGAATATGCCAAAGAAAAAGATTATGCTCAGGATTTCTCTCCAGGCTGGATGTATGTCGGCTATCTCGTTTTCGCTCTCTTGCTGGCTCGCTTACCTGACCCTTATTGGTTAATTTCTTCGCTCAGTTTTGTTTTCCTTGTCCCCGCATTTTTAGCACTCAATGATGCAAAAAGACAGTCGCATGAATTCAATGTAGTAATACAGGAAAAATTTAATACTGCTCAAATTATTGTCATTATTATTGGCTCTATCTTCTGGATACTCTTATTGATGGGGTTGTTTCTTAATATTGAATAATGAAAGCATGACGAATAATCCATTTATAAAAAAGCCTGCATGATGCAGGCTTTTTGATGTTTTGATTAACGACTTCCAATCAGATAAACACCCAATAAGGTAAATATCCCACCAGACACGCCATCAATCCATTTTGCAAAATTTTGGTATGCATTGCGGAATGTCGGTAGAGAAAATACAAAAGCGACCAAGACAAACCATAGAATTGTCTCAATCGAAACAATAATAAAAAGTAGAGAATGGTGCTGATCAAATAAAGGATTTGCCAAAAACAGTGAGAAGACACTGCCGAAGTAGATAATCGCTTTAGGATTGGAAAGGTTGGTCAACAAGCCTTTCATAAAGAATAAATAAGGTGACTGAGGTAAGCTAATTGGGTTTATGGTTTGATTATTTTTAGAGAAGGCAGAGCGAAGCATTTGAAAGCCGAGCCAACACAAGTATAGGCCACCCGCAATAAGCAGTCCTTGTTTAAGCCACGCCATTTTTTCAAAAATAATATTGAGTCCCATCAAAGCAAGGAGTGACCACAGCATTGCCCCTAAACAAATGCCTAGTACCACCAGAAGCGCTTCTTTACGAGAGCGGCTAATAGCCGTTTGTGAAACCAGAAAAAAGTCTGGTCCTGGTGTAATCAATGCACAGAAATGAATAAAAATTAGTGTACTTAATGCAACTAACACGACTCACCTCAACGTTGAGATTTTAAAGGGCAAGCTTAAATAAAAAATGTGATTTTTACCACATAAAAATACGAAAATCTAAAGCAAAAAAGCCTCTATAAAGAGGCTTTTTTTAGTCATAATTTTCGTTAAACGAGAATATCTCGCTTACCATTGGCACCCATCGAGCTTACGATTCCATTCTCTTCCATCTGGTCAATGATCCGTGCTGCGCGGTTGTAACCTAAACTAAATTTACGCTGCAATGAAGAGGTTGATGCTTTACGTGTTTCTAAAACGAAAGAGACACATTGATCATAAAGTGCATCTCGGCTCGGATCACCATCACCATCTTCGAAACCACGCGATGAAGGCTCTTCATCAAATGGCGTGAGAATCTCATCCACATAATCAGGCTCACCACGTTCGCGCCACGCGTCACAAATACGGTTCACTTCATCATCGCTAATGAAGGCCCCATGTACACGCTCAGGCTCAATTTTACCAGGGCCGAGGAACAACATATCACCATGACCGAGCAAGTCTTCTGCCCCACCCGCATCCAGAATGGTACGCGAGTCAATCTTACTGTTCACACGTAATGCAACACGCGTTGGAATATTCGCCTTGATCAGACCCGTAATAACATCCACAGAAGGACGTTGTGTCGCAAGTAAAAGGTGAATACCTGCGGCACGGGATTTCTGTGCCAGACGGGTAATCATTTCTTCAGCCTTTTTACCGACCTGCATAATCATGTCAGCAAACTCATCGGCCACGATCACAATTGAAGGTAACGGCGTTAAACGCGGCGCACGCTCACCCACAACTGAATCACTGGCTTTCCACGTTGGATCAATCAGGTCTTCGCCGTTGGCAATCGCTTCTTCAACTTTACGGTTATAATCACTGAGCTTACGGATTTTCAGGAATGACATCAATTTATAACGGCGTTCCATCTCATTTACACACCAGTTTAATGCGCTAACAGCATCTTTCATGTCGGTTACAACAGGTGTAAGTAGATGAGGAATATCGTTATAGTTGGCTAATTCAAGCTGTTTTGGATCGATCAGAATCAAGCGAAGCTGGTCTGGTGTATATTTCAGCAACATCGACAAAATCATCGAGTTCACTGCAACCGACTTACCAGAACCTGTCGTTCCCGCAACCAACATATGCGGTGCTTTGCCGAGGTCAGTAATGACAGGATTGCCTGAAATGTCTTTACCCATCGCCATAGAGAGCAAACCAGCAGGGTCTTCAAAAGCTGGCGTTTTTAACAGCTCAATCAACCGTACCATTTCACGGCTACTATTCGGTACTTCAATTCCGATATACGGTTTTCCTGCAATCACTTCAACCACACGAACAGATGCCATCGACATTGAACGTGCCAAATCCCGTGAAATATTGGTCACTTTAGAGGCTTTTACACCCGGCGCAAGATCCAGTTCAAAACGGGTAACGACTGGGCCAGGTTGAGCTTCGACCACTTGCGCTTTGACATTAAACTCTTGCAGTTTGATTTCTAGCAATTCAGAAAGACGTGCTAATTGCTCGGCAGTGAAGTTCACCTTTTTGTTTGGATCAACTTCATCCAGCAATTCCAGACCTGGTAAGGTTGGCAAATCAAGACGTTTTTTCGCCACTTGCATCGCACGCGACATCGGACGACCAAATGCATCTGTTAATGGTGCATCTAAATCAAAATCTTCTTCAATATCCAAATCGGTTTCAGGCTCTGCCTTACCCGCAGTTTCTTGCCATGCTTCGATAAAGGCTTCTTTAGACAATGCTTCTTTTGGTGCATTTGATACTTCAATCGGCGCTTTTACAAAAGCAGACGATTGCGCATAACTTGTGGTACGCGGAGTGGTTTGTTCACGCTCCTCTTCGACCAGAAGATCATTAAACTCATCAGTCTCTTCAGCAACAAAATTATGTTTGTCTTCTTGAAGTGGATTTTGCACAGCAGCGCTGTGATTTTGAGTCGTATTCACCTGATTAGACTCACTAATCAAAGCTTCAATATCTGCTTCAAACTCGTTTTCCTGCTCAACAGGTGTGTGTGTCATTGCTGGCACAGCCTGAATGATCGGTGTATGCGCATCTGTTGCTATTTTACTGTTTGGTACCGCAGCCAATAATTCATCAAAGATCTGGTCATCATTCCAGTCCAGATTGCTAGGATTGGCTTTTTGCGTGACTGCTTCAGCATGTGCTGCGGGTTCAAGCTGAGGCGCTACATGGGCTGACTCATCAGCAGCACGCAGTAATGCATCAATTTCCTGTTTATGGCTGGCATCATCATGTTGTAATGCACGCCATACTTCACCTGTTTTCACTAAACGCTGGCTTTCAGTTTCAAATTGATGCGCACGCTGTAAAGTTTGCTCAAAGTCATCATCAGGCGCAGTTGTTTGTTGTGGCTCAGCGCTTTGTTGCTGTTCTTTCGCAACCACATCGGCAAATAATTTTTCTGCCATGAGTTGATGATGTGAATCATCAATTTTAATTAGCTTGGCTTGAACCTGATTGGTCTTGGTCTGGTTTTGATCATCCGAGCTTTCAGTCGCAGCTTGGGCTTTACTTGTTACAGCTGGAGTTTCAGCGGGCGTCAACTGCTCCGTTAAATCATATGCAGATTCATTTTGTGGTACGTTTTTATAGAATAGATCTTGAAGATACGCTGGGGTATTTTTCAATGTTACCCAAGTCTTGTTCCACTGAATGCCAAAAGCCAAAGTCAGCAACAAAATACTGAATGCGAGTAAAAACAAGGTCGCGCCATAAATCGTCAGCAACTGAGATAAGCTAGCACCCAGCTCATAACCAATGATACCGCCAGCTGCATTGTCCAAAGTATCTGCGGGCATGTTCCAGTGCAAATACAACAAACTTGAAATCGAAAGAATTAAGAAAAACTGGGCAGCATAACGAAATGGGCGGTTCAGAAAGCTTCTTGGCCACCAGACCTGAATGGCTTCTATAAACAGGAACAAAGGAATAAGCAAACTCGCCCACCCCAGAAATCCAAAGAGTAAATCTGCGATCCAAGCACCTGCCACACCGCTTGCATTCGAAACCTGTTGGGTATCACTGGAAATGTGCATCCACCCAGGATCAAACGGTGTATAAGTTACTGTGGCAAGAAATAAATAAATGCCAAAGGAAATCAAAAATAATGTCATTAAAAAGCGTTGTGCATAAACACTTGACACCGCAGTCATATACAGTCCTGTAACCCAATTCGTTATTTGTTGGTATCTTTTAAGGTCTAACTTACCTTAATCAATAAGTTTTATATTATGCACTCGTTCTTACAAAAAAGATGCACGATTGTTTACTGTTGTTGTTAACATTCTGCACTGATATAGCCCAATTCGATTGAGTTAATCAATATTATCCGGATCGATTTACCCCACTCCCCTCTCGATTCACGTATAATTTTAGCAGTTTCAATATAAAAAGGATGTTCTTTAATGAGCGCTCGTCACTCACGGTTAATTATTTTGGGTTCTGGTCCTGCAGGTTATAGCGCAGCAGTCTATGCAGCACGTGCTAACCTCAAACCGACACTCATTGCTGGTATACAACTTGGTGGTCAATTAACGACGACGACTGAAGTTGATAACTGGCCTGGTGACCCTGAAGGATTAACTGGTCCTGTACTTATGGAACGTATGCAAGCTCATGCAGAACGTTTTGGTACAGAAATCGTCTATGATCATATCAATGAAGTTGATCTTAAGACTCGTCCATTCGTCCTCAAAGGTGATATGGAAGAGTACACATGTGATGCGCTGATTATTGCAACAGGTGCAACTGCACAATATTTAGGTCTTGAGTCTGAAGCAGCTTTCATGGGTCAAGGTGTAAGCGCATGTGCAACCTGTGATGGTTTCTTCTATAAGAACCAGAATGTCATGGTTGTTGGTGGCGGTAACACAGCAGTTGAAGAAGCACTTTATCTTTCGAATATTGCAGCACATGTCACACTAGTTCACCGTCGTGATAGCTTACGTTCAGAAAAGATCTTGCAAGATCACCTTTTTGCCAAAGAAAAAGAAGGCAAAATCAGCATTATCTGGAATCATCAGGTCGATGAAGTCTTGGGCGATAATACAGGCGTAACCGCTGTTCGTATTAAATCAACTCAAGATGAAAGCACTCAGGACGTTCAGGTACAAGGTCTGTTTGTTGCAATCGGCCATAAACCAAATACGGGTATGTTTGATGGTCAGTTGAATTTACGCGATGGCTATATTCAAGTACACAGTGGCACGGCGGGTAATGCAACGGCTGCTTCAATTGAAGGTGTATTCGCTGCAGGCGATGTTGCAGATAGCGTTTACCGTCAAGCGATTACTTCAGCGGGTTCAGGTTGTATGGCAGCCCTTGATGCAGAGAAATATCTCGATAATTTAAACTAATCGGGCCACAATTTAAAAACCACCAGACATTGGTGGTTTTTTTATGGCAGCATCCCTACAATCAAAAATGATGACTTTTTAGACAAAGCTGCTTTTTTAATAGATAGAAATACATTGATGAATAGGATAGATAAATGACAACGACCTGGACAAATGGCTATCAAACAGAAGTGAATTATACCTACGGTTATTATCGAGATCTCAGCCCGAATTTCCAAAAGTTTTGTTTATTGCTCAATGGGATCGATAGTCCAGACTTTCAGGAAAATCAGAATCACTGCGAACTTGGATTTGGGCAAGGCGTCAGTATTAATATTCATGCCACCAGCAACCAATCCAGCTTTTATGGCACCGACTTTAATCCAGCACACGCTGCGCATGCCAATCAACTGGCAGAACAAAGTAAGGTTGAGCATTATTTTTATGACGACAGTTTTGAAGAGCTACTCAACCGTCAAGATTTACCCATGTTTGACTCGATCAGCTTACATGGTATCTGGAGCTGGATTAGCCATGAAAACCAGCACATTATTTTAAAATTTATCCGTCAGTTCTTAAAGCCCAATGGCATTGTCTATATCAGCTACAACTGCGTCACAGGCTGGGCAGCCAATATGCCAATCCGTGAACTGTTTCATAGTCATTTCAAATTTAATAGCAAAAGCACCAATCCCCTACAAAAGGTCAATGAAGCGCTCAGCTTTAGCGAGGACCTGCTCAAACAGAATCCGATTTTTGCACAACGTAATCCAAATGCGGTTCAGAAAGTTGCCGATCTTAAACAACAAAATCCCAACTACTTGATCCATGAGTATCTCAATCAAGACTGGCAATGCTTCTCTTTCCAGCAAGTCGTACGGACTCTAGATGAGATCAAATTATCTTATGCAGGCTCTACTGATTTAAATACCCATTTAGATAGCATTAACTTCTCAGAGGAACATCAGAACTTTTTAAATGCGATAGAACATCCTATTTTCAAAGAACAATGTCGCGATTATTTTGCCAATACCCAATTTAGACGCGATTTATTTATCCGTGGCAAGAATAATTTGACCCCATTGCAAGTTCAGGAGCGTTTGAGAAAGACCGCTTTTGTCTTACTGACCGCTAAGGAAAAACTGCCTCATAGTATCAATGGACTTTTAGGAACATTTAATTTAATTGAAGATATCTATACCCCGATCGGCAATAAATTTGCAGAAGAAAACTATCGTCCAATCACCATTGCTGAACTAGAACAAAGTTTTCCTGAACTGAATTACGCCCAAATTCTCAATGCTTTGGTGATTTTATCGCATCTAGGTTTGGCTCAACCCTGCCAGACACTAGAACCGAATAATGAAATAATGCAACAAAGTCATCGCTTAAATCATTATTTATTGGAACAGGCGAGTTTTCATCAAAACTATAATGTCTTAATTAGCCCGATTACAGGTATCGGTATTCCAGCCGATCATTTCCAGCAATTGTTCTACCGCGCACATTTCATTGATGGCTTAGAATCAGCAACTGAGTTTGCAGAGTATGTTCAAAATGTCATTAGCCAACTCAACTGGCTGGTACTGGATAGTGAAGGCAAAACTGTATCTGATCGAGAAAAGAGTCTAGCGGTCATTCAAGCCAAGGCTCAATTTTTCCTAGACAGCAAAAAGCTGCAAATTGCCAAACAACTGCGCCTGTTTAGTTAAAGGCATAGTGCGAATGGCAATCTTCAAGATTGCCATTCCTACTCAGTTCAGTTAGTTTAGAATCATTCCTATTTACTTTCTTTGCTATGCAACAACTTCCACCCTCACAATATATTTTTCCAGATCCTGTAGAAGCAGATCCAGAAGGCCAAGGCTTTATCTGTATCGGTGCTGATCTCAGTCCGTCTACATTATTTGAAGCCTACACACACGGTCTGTTCCCCTGGTTCAATGAAGATGAGCCGATCTGCTGGTGGAGTCCTGAACCGCGCTGTGTGATTGAACCACAACAGTACAAGCCGAGTAAGTCACTCATTCGCAATATGAAAAAGCATGATTACCGAATTACCATTAACCATGCTTTTGAAGATGTTATTCGTTCCTGTTCCTTACCGCGCAGTTACGCCAATGAAACTTGGATCAGTGAAGACATTATTCAAGGCTACTGTGACTTATTTAAAGCGGGTTATGCCTATAGTGTGGAAGTCTGGCAACAAGAGAAACTGGTAGGTGGCTTATATGGTGTCACCATAGGCAAAGGCTGTTTTGGTGAGTCGATGTTTAGTACTGAAACCGATGTTTCGAAAATGGCGTTCTATACCTTGATGCTGATCGGGCAGGAAAATCAGCTTCCGTGGATTGATTGCCAACTGGTCAATGATCATCTTTTAAGCCTTGGTGCGAGTACACTTTCTCGCCAAGCCTATCTTAAATCGTTACAAGATGTAATTATTGCCCCCTCTATCAATTGGAAAAGTTATCAAGAACGTGTATTTTCAAGTAAAACAATAGCAGTTTTTAGCACATTAGACGGTTAACGGATTAACACCTTGGAGGGACAGATTAATGAAATCATACCAACCCAAGTCCCTTTTAAATGACTTACAGTACTACATTACACCACCGCATGATTGTAGTTATCTCGATAATAAATCTGCACGGATGGTATTTCTTGACCCGATTCACCGTATTGATGTGGTGACATTATCAGAACTTTCTCGGGTCGGTTTTCGTCGTAGCGGTGATTTTGTTTATCGTCCTGAATGTCACTTATGTCGCCAATGTCTATCTTGCCGCGTCCCTGTTCAGGAATTCAGCATGAATAGCAGCCAGAAAAAGGCATGGAAACGTAATCAAGATTTAGAAATGAGTATTTTGCCGACCTCGCAAGCCACTCAGCAACACTATGACTTGTACGAACGTTATATCAATGAACGCCACTCAGATGGTGATATGTATCCCGCCAGTCTAGATCAATTTGAAAAATTTCTGGTGCATAGCTGCACAGAAAGCTTCTTTATCGAACTCTGGAAAGACCAGAAATTAATTGCCGTCTCAACCTGTGATTTGATGGATGACGGTCTTTCTGCAGTTTACACCTTCTTTGATCCAGATGAACAACGCCGTTCACTGGGCGTATTCGCCATCCTTAAACAGATTGAATATGTACGCAGCTTGAATCTGGATTATTTATATCTGGGTTATTGGGTACCGCATTCAGATAAAATGAATTATAAATCGCAATATACACCACTCGAATTATTACTGGATGGACAATGGCGCAGACTGAATCGTCCACTCTCAGACAATGAAATTCATCAATTAGGAAATTCATTGATGAGTACATTACCTTCCGAGTGGAATAATTTAATTATTAAATAACGCCGCAAAATCATCTGTGCATGTCTTGACCATAATCACGGCATGCTCTCTGGAACCATCAGGATTAGGATAATAATTTTTGCGCAAATCAATTTGATGAAACCCAGTCTTTTCATACAGTCGAATAGCCGCTGTATTACTTTCACGCACTTCTAAAAAAATCTGAATCGGATTGTTCTTTAACTGCTGAATAGAATCATCCAATAAAGCATAACCAAGTCCTTTGCCCTGCTGACTTGGATGAATTGCCATAAGTAACAGGTTTGCCTCGTCCAGCACAGGTTGCAAAATACAAAACCCCACCACCTGATTGGCTTGCTCATACACAGTACATTGATATGAAGCTAAAGATTCCTGAAATTGTTGCTTGCTCCATGGATGTGTTTGCACTAAGCGCTCAATGGCTACCACACTTTCCAGATCACGCTCCTGCATCAATCGAATCACAATCTTTCACTCTATAAAATACTGATGCAGATTATCGACAATTTCAGCTAAAAATTGAATAAAAAAATGGGCAGTTTTACTGCCCGTTAGAGTTAACTCAGATTAAAACCTAATTCGGCCCGCCATTTATTCAGTAATTCAGTCGTATCATCGTCATTTGGATGGAACTTCGGTCTCAAGAACGAAAGTAAAGTTGGAATCTGACGCGTCATAAAACCTTTATAACCATACATAAATTTCAACATGTATCGGGTATCACGCCATGTCAACTTACCATCGACTTTCAATAGCTTTGCGGTGAAATAAGATTGGGTAATAAAGATCAGGCCCATCGCGATAACCAAGGCCAATGACCGCATAAAATAGGCTTTAGCGCCCTGCCCATACATCGATTCATACACATCAAAGGCTACTGCTTTATGTTCATTTTCTTCGACCGCATGCCACATCCATAAATGGTACATGGTCTCATCCATAAACATCGCTTGAATGTCTGGATTACTCAATAATTCTTCAGCAATGGTCGAGGTAAAGTGCTCTAAAGCACACGTACCAGTCAAACTGATCATTTCTTTGGTGAAGCCGAAAGGCTTTAAGAGTTTAGATGTTATACCGATGGTTCGATTAATCAGGCGCCCTGTTTGCTCTTCCATCTCACGGACATTGTATCCATAAGCCTGTGCGGACGCATTGAAGGCCAAATGCTCTTTCGAATGCATAGCTTCCTGACCAATGAAAGCACTGATTTCTTTCTGCAATCTAGGATCAGCCAACTTAGGATCGTTACGCACTGCACGCGTACTATTCACAAAGAATTGTTCACCTTCTGGAAATAGTGCTGAAAGCGCAGTCATAAAATGTGTTAAGGCAGCATCTCCATTTGCCCAATAACGTGGCACTTCACCAAATTCAAAATCCATTCGGCGTACAGGAAAACTGGCGCCAGCTCGGTTTGAAATATTGACTTTAGCATTCATACCCTTTTCTCCTATCCGTGAATATTCTTCATAAACCATATCTGATACTTCTTTTATACGCCCTTTTCAGTGCATCGAATAAGTGCAGATAAGGTCAGAAAAGCATCATCTTAGGACATGTCGTCACACTGAAAATCATGCATGAAATGAAAGAGTAAAAAAGAAAAAGGGCAATTAAAATTGCCCTTTTAAATCGATTTATTTGAAGATAAGAAAATTAGAAACCGAGTTTCGCTTTCCAGTCTTTTAACAACTGTACCGTATCCAGATCATTTGGATGGAAGCCTGGTTTAAAGTAAGCCAGCATCTCGCCTGCCATACCAGTAATAATCCCTTTTGAAGGACTATAGCCATATTTATAAATCATCGCCAATTCTTTAAAGTTCAGCTTTTTATCTTGTTGAAGCAAACGTAGAGTAAAATAGGATTGAAGAATAAAAATCAGGGCCATCGCAAAAACCAGCGCAGAGGTACGCAAGCTATAAGCTTTTAAACCTTTGCCAAATACGGCTTCATAAACATCATAAGCTACGGCTTTATGCTCATTTTCCTCGACTGCATGCCAGAACCACATATACGACATGGTCTCATCGGTCATTAAGTCCTGAATATGCTGATTACGCAATAATTCAGAAGCAATGGTCGCGGTGAAATGCTCTAAGGCTGTTGTTGCGGTGAGGTTGACCATTTCTCTGGTCATACCAAATGGTTTAACCACTTTAGAAAAATTCTTTAAGGCAAATTGAATATAACGCCCAGTGATTTGCTCTAAAGTTCTTACATCATGACCATATTTTTGTGCAGAAGCATTAAAGTTAACATGCTCTTGTGTATGCATGGCTTCTTGACCAATAAACGCACTGATTTCTTTTTGTAGTTCTTCATTGTCTTTAATCGCTGGGTAGTAACGAACTGCACGTACCGCATCAATAAATAATTTCTCACCATCTGGAAACAGTGCAGATAAACCTGTCATGAAATGGGTTAAACCTGCTGAACCATCCATCCAGTATTCTGGTACTTGATCGAAATCAAAATTCATACGACGGACTGGGAAGCTTGCACCCGCACGATTTGAAATATTTACTTTAGCATTCATGCTGCCAACTCCTTTTTCAGTGAAACATTCCACTGAGCACTTTTATTTGTTTCTTGCGTTTTATATTACGTTTTTATGCAAATCAAATAAGTGCAGTTTGGGACAGCAAGCTATCAGTTAAGGACACTCTTACAAAAGGATTGTCTAACAATAGGCAAAAAAAAAACACCCCAAAGGGGTGTTTTTTTATCACTCTAGGCGATTATGCAGTTACTTTAGCAACAACACCAGCACCTACAGTACGACCACCTTCACGGATCGCAAAACGTAGACCTGGGTCCATTGCGATCGGGTGGATTAACTCTACTGACATTTCTACGTTGTCACCAGGCATTACCATTTCTACG